>NZ_JBWYIV010000018.1:0-55354 GCF_056779895.1 Acinetobacter sp. ANC_7553
GTTAAAGTTGTTTTACCATGGTCAACGTGACCGATTGTGCCCACGTTAACGTGTGGCTTATTACGTTCAAACTTAGCCTTAGCCATGAGATCTTCCTCGTTTACGTCGAACACAATTCTAAGATTGTTCAGTATCGACCTGTCGCCAAAAAAATGACACTTTAAATACTTGAAAAGCAGACTAATAAGCCTGCTTTCTTTAAAACTTTGTAGAAATTTCTACTAAACTGTATATCTGGAGCTCTTATCGAGATTTGAACTCGAGACCTCTCCCTTACCAAGGGAGTGCTCTACCACTGAGCTATAAGAGCATTTAACACTTCGATGGAGCGGGAGACGAGGGTCGAACTCGCGACATGCAGCTTGGAAGGCTGCCGCTCTACCAACTGAGCTACTCCCGCATATTGGTAAGACACTAGATCGAAGTTTTAAAATTGGTGGTGAGAGAAGGATTCGAACCTTCGAAGCTTACGCGGCAGAGTTACAGTCTGCTCCCTTTGACCGCTCGGGAATCTCACCATTTACACTTACTTCAGTGTTGTTCTTTACTCGACTACTTAAACTCTCTAAGATGGTGCCGGCACACGGATTCGAACTGTGGACCTACTGATTACAAGTCAGTTGCTCTACCAACTGAGCTATGCCGGCGTTTCTTAGTGTTTCGTACGTTTCGTATCGGAACGGTGTGCAGTTTAGCAAAACTTGAAATCCGTGCAAGTGTTTTTTTCAAAAAAAACCCTAAAAACTCACAAAATCAATCCGTTTGATGATAATTCAACCGCTTTGATCACTGCGCGAGCTTTTATTTGGGTTTCATTCCATTCAGAATCAGGATTTGAGTCTGCAACAAGACCCGCACCAGCCTGTACATAAACCTTATTTTCGCGAATAACACAGGTTCTAATTGCGATAGACATGTCCATTTCACCATGCCAGCCTAAATAACCAACAGCACCGCCAAAAATTCCACGTTTTACTGGCTCAACTTCGTCAATAATTTCCATAGCACGAATTTTTGGCGCCCCAGAAAGTGTTCCTGCAGGGAATGTTGCTTTAAAAACATCCAAAGCATCTACGCCTTCCGCAACTTCCCCTTGCACATTAGAAACAATATGCATGACATGTGAATAACGTTCGATCACCATTTGATCAGTGACTTGCACTTTACCGATTTTTGATACACGCCCAATATCATTGCGACCCAAATCAATCAACATTAAGTGCTCTGCGATTTCTTTCTCATCGGAAAGTAAATCTTTTTCCAGCGCTAAATCTTCTTCTTTGGTTTTACCGCGTGGTCGTGTGCCCGCTAATGGGCGCACAGTCGCCACCCCATTTTCTAAACGCGATAAAATTTCTGGTGATGAGCCCACAATATAAAATGGCTTTTCATCACTAAGCGTTTTTCCTTGTACTAAAAACAGATATGGTGAAGGATTAAGATGACGTAATGCACGATATACTTGTAAAGGATCACCATCAAAGTCCGATACCATGCGATGACCAGGAACCACCTGCATCACATCACCCGCACGAATGTACTCTTTAACCGTTTCAATCGATTCTAAGAATTTTTCTTTACCTGTTAATGATTCAAAATGAGGGGCCGTGTGAGGCTTTGCCTGCAAGCTCACCGGTGTGGCAAGTAATGATTCAATTTCATCCAGCTGGCTTTGTGCTTTATTAAAAGCATCCGCATCCTGTGTATCCGCATGTACGATAATAAATAGCGTGTCTTTTAAATTATCAAAAACTACAACTGTTTTAGACAACATGAGCCATAAATCTGGCAATCCAACAGGATCAGCATCAGGAACGTTATTTAAGCGCGGTTCAATATAACGTACCGCGTCATAACCTAGATAGCCCACCAAGCCCCCTGTAAAGTTAGGCAAATCTGGAAGTTCTGCTTTTGATGGCACTTTGAACTGCGATTGAAAGTCACGGATATACTGGAAAGGATCCTGGCATTCAAACGATTCGACTTGACCGTCAGCATTCTGAATTGTTAACTGTCCTGCATTACAAGAGAATACGGTTGACTCACCTAGACCAATAATGGAATAACGCGCCCAGTTTTCACCACCTTCTACAGACTCAAATAAATAGGCTTGTTGATGTTGTTTTAAACGTGCAAATACTGACAATGGAGTATCAGTATCTGCTAAGCGTTGGCGATAAACTGGAATTAAGTTAAAACCTTGTGATTGAAGTTGTTGAAATTGAGTTGACGTTGTCATGAGGAATTCTCTGTAGTTTTCGATGCATATTGAATGTTCTATAAGGTCTGCGCTGAGAGACGCCATCGAAAAACATTAAAACTATTCATTCCTCTACCCTTCTTTATTTATTACAACTTATTTAGAAATCAACACAGTTAAATCATCAACTACTTGTTGCGGCTTACATAACTGAATATCTTCACCATGATTATAACCATAGCTTACGACAATACAATCAATACCCGCACGGCGCGCTGCCTCTACATCATTCGATGAGTCACCAATCATCAAGGTATTGTCCAGATCAGTTCCAAAGGCCTCAACACAATGCAACAAAGGTTTAGGATCTGGTTTTCTCACCTCAAAACGATCTCCACCCACCGTATCCACAAAATAGTGATCCATCTTTAATTCAGCCAATATTTTTCTAGCGGGTAATTCCGGCTTATTCGTGACACACACCATTTTTTTTTGATGAGCTCGACCCCACTCTAAAAATTCGATAATGCCGTGAAATGGACGCGTATCCACGCACGGTTCGGCATTATAAATTTCTAAAAAAGTATCCAATAATTGTTGATGCTCAGAAGGCTCTACACGCCCAGTCAGATGCATTAAAACACTCTGACAGAACAATGAAGTCCCTTTGCCAATCCAATTTCGAACTTGAGATTCTGTGACCAAAGGCAGTTCTAATACATTCAAACTCATATTCATGGCACGATATAGATCAAATGCCGAATCAACCAAAGTTCCATCCAGATCAAAAAGAATTAAGTCACGCTGTTCCAAATTCGCAATATTCATTATTTTAAACCTAACAAAAAAGGCATGCGAAAGCATGCCTTAAAAAATCACATGCAACTTAGTTGAAAATAAACCAGGCAACCAGTGCCACAATCACTAACACCAATAATGCCATTAAGCCAATATTGGCATTTTTTTGAGTTTCCAACTCTTTTTCCGTACAAGTTGCAGGAATATTTACCTCATACGCTTCATGCTTATTGACAGTTGTATTAACATCAACTCCCTCAGGAATTGGCGCTGGTTTAGGAATTCCTACATTTTGAGGCATACCATCTCGACTAAGCTGAACTGAGCTATCTCGCTCTTTCAGATCAGGCATACCCTGCTCAAGCATTTCAGCTGCTGCTGTCTTCTCTACTGCAACCTTTGAAGAAATTTCAGCTGTTGCGATTGCTTCGCTAGGCTGCTGAACATCTTGTAATGTTTGTGCAGATTGCGCAGGTGCTAAAACTGAAAATTTATGGCTAGCAAATTGCAGAATATCGCCATCTTTAACAATAGTTTCGCCTTCAGCAACTTTTGTATCGTTAATAAACGTGCCATTTGACGAACCTAAGTCTTGAACAGTGAGCACCTGCTCTTTTAGAAACAAAGCAGCATGACGGCGTGATACATCTGCAGACTGAATCAAAATATCTGCATCTTGATGACGACCCACCAACATGTCTCGATCGATATCAACTTCTTTACCCGCAAATTCGCCAGTAATTGTTTGTAATTTCCAAGTCATAGTTTCGATCCATTATTCAAGTTTTGACATTTTAACATGGCTGTTTTCGAGATTCACATTGAACGCATGTTATCGAGATGGTCTCAATGTCGTGGTTGTGACCGTATTTTGTGTTCTTTGCACATCTTGTTTTGGCTCAATCGCGACAGGGGTTTCCACCACGACTTGGGCATTGTTTGTATTTGTTGTGGCAACTTGATTGTAAATCACAGGCTTTGGCAGCACTCGCGTTGATTTCACCACAGGATCCTGAGTCACGATGACATTTGGACGTTCAATCACACGCCCTACTGGCTTAGACTGCGCTGTTGGAGCAGTATAACGCTGTGCCTGTGGCTCTACTGCTTGAGGCGTTGATGGCACTACGATAGGCTTGACGGGTTGAGGAGTACTTGATACAGGCAACCGCTGTTGGAAGATATCATCAACATTATCCGGTAACTTCTTAAATGTCCCATCACCATCCAGTGCTAACTGCAAACTGTATAAACGATCATAGCGTTGCTGTGACAATCTACGAATATCAGCCGTATCTCCTACGATTGTTGGATGAATAAAAACGAGTAGGTTTCGTTTCACATTATTCTTTGCATCTGCTCTAAACAGTCTACCCAAACCAGGAATCGAGCTTAAACCTGGGACGCCTTGACGCGTTAACTTAGTATCATCTGAAATCAGACCACCCAGTACAATTGTTTGACCATTTTCAGCCAAAATCGAGGTTTTTATGGCACGCTTAGTGGTCACCAAGTCTTTCGCCTCACCACTATCTGGCTTCACCGAGGATACTTCTTGTTCTACAGCAAGACGAACTGTTCCACCTTCACCAATTTGCGGAATGACCTTTAATGTTACACCAACATCTTTACGCTCAATTGAAGTATAAGGGTTTGCTGTTCCACCTGTCGTTGTCACAGATCCTGTCTGGAATGGGACATTCTCACCCACAACGATATAAGCTTCCTCGTTATCCATGGTGACAATCGATGGTGTAGACAGTAAGTTCGACTTAGTATTGGTCTTCAATGCCTGAATCAGTGCGCCATACAGTTTACGCGATCCATTCGCACCTTCTTTATATTCACCTAAG
The DNA here is from genome assembly GCF_056779895.1 of Acinetobacter sp. ANC_7553. Lineage (NCBI taxonomy): Bacteria > Pseudomonadati > Pseudomonadota > Gammaproteobacteria > Moraxellales > Moraxellaceae > Acinetobacter > Acinetobacter sp. ANC_7553. Next base: position 4,852 of record NZ_JBWYIV010000018.1, read on the forward strand.
GCCAATGAAGCACCAGCTCCAATCAAACCAGCACCCGTAGCTACATTACCAAGGAATCCAGAAGCCAATTGACTCAGCCCCACACCCGCTTTATCAAAATTGATTACACCAATACCACTACTGATGTCACCTAGTGCCCACTGAACACCCAATTGATCTACGTCATTTCCTTCAACTTCAACAATAGCAGCCTCAATGAGAATTTGTTGACGACGCACGTCAAGTTGATGAATAGCAGATTCAATTTCACGCATGAGTTGAGGATCTGCTTTTACCACTAATGCATTTTGTGCACCATCAGCAATAATACTCACGCCATTACTATTAAAACTTGTAATATCTTGTTGATTTTGATTTGAACCACTATTCAAATTAATCGCTGGGGTATTCACACTCCCATTTGAAGACGTATTACTCGAGGTATTATTAATTAATGAGTTACTAGCACTTGAATTGGAGCTTGAACTATTTGAATTACTGGCACTATTCACCGCCTGACCAGATACTAAACCTTGTAAAATTTCAGCCAAATTTTTTGCGCTTGCATACTTAAGCTTAAATACTTTTAGACCGCCTAAGCGATCAGCTGAAGGAACATCAAGCATTTCGATCATTTGACGAATGCGTTTACGAGTACTTGGATCACCCTTGATCAAAATCCTATTAGTACGTGCATCTGCGATAATACGTACTCGAGAACCTGAAATGTCTTTGGCACCACCCGTAGAAGACATTGAATCCAACAAAACTATCAGCTCTTCAGCTTGGCTAGACTGCAAGCTAATAGCCTCAATATCGTTTTGTCCCGTTCCATCTAAATTACGAATAATCGTTTCAAGCTGTGCAATATTATTCGCACGATCTGAGACTATAAGCGCATTTGTACCTTGTACCGCCGCCAAATGCGCAAATTGCGGCATGAGTGGTCTTAACGCGGGTATTAGATCATTGGGGTTAGTATTTTCCAGCCAAATGACACGAGTGACCACTTGATCACCTCGTGCGTTCCGAGAGGCATCAAAAGGCACACCTGAATTTTTTACATTATTGTCAGGGACTAAGCGGATAGTGTTACCCGCAGGTACAGCAACAACGCCATTAACGTTTAACACACCCAAGAACAAATCATAGACTTCAGCTTTGTTTAAAGCCTTATTTGAAATGACCGTCACATTACCCCGAACCCGCGGATCAACTGCGAAGTTTTTTCCCGTGATATCTGCCACTTCATTAATAAATGCAGTTAAATCTGCATCACGCAGGTTAATTTTCCAAGTTTGCGCTTGCGCAGCGGTACTTGCGACAGCCAATACTGGTGCTACTGCGACCATCGCCCAAAGTGACCGATTTCGATTTAAAAAATCCATAACTTGTTATATTTCCTAATACTTTATGCAAATTTACACATTTTAAAATTCTTGTTGGAAGGTCATCACTTGATCACCTCGTTTTACTTCAATGCGAACTTTACCTTCTCGTTTAGTCTGTTCTAGCAGTTGTGCATCGCTTTGTCCTTGACCGACTGACTGCCCATTCAAGGATAAAACGCGATCACCAGGTCTTAATCCCAGTTTGCTTCTCAAAAATGCAGGCGTTCGATCCGTGACTTCATAACCTTGACCACTGTCAGTGTTGACACCCATATTACTTAAGTATTGTTCACGATTTTCTTGAATTTGATTGATTGCCTGACCAATGGCATTTTGAGTGGTCGTTTGACCAGAATTCGGTGTTACGTTAGCAGAATTTTGCTGTGCGTCAGGTACCATTGGCTGATTAAGATTCTCTATTCCAGTAAATCTCAACTCAGTCGTCGCACCACTCGGCTGTTTCAATACCACATGATCCCAATATACTTCTGAAAGCTGATAAGAACTTCCTTCCAAAGTTTGTCCAATGGTATAACGATCAGCAACCTCTCGCACTTTAATCACGGCTGAAGATTGACTACTTGGCGTCGAAACCACAACCCCTTGCAACGTAAGCGCTAAATTAGCATCAGCACCACTCACTTGCGCACCTGTTTCTTGAAACAAAGAGAAACTCGATATATTCGGAACAGGAGGTTGCTGCGAACCTAATGCGACTCGCTCAACTTGCATGACTTGCGGTGGTGCAACCACCAACCAAAATAATGAAGCGAGCTTCCACATTAAGATTAAAATCAGAATAAATAAAGTAAGCGGAGCAATTCGATCTAAATCTTTAAATGAAATTTGTGAAAACTTATCTTGGAATCCCTTCATTAGAAGCCTCCACTCAGCAGTGGCTGTCTCGTACTGACAACAAAGGTATCCAAACCAGCTTTACCATCATATGAAGGCACATTCATTAATAATCTTTGGGTCACCTGTGCATCCAACATTAATGCAGGATCTAAACTAAGGTTGGCCATTTTTTGCCCGCGCTGATCTTGTACATCAATGAGCAGTTTTCCAGCTTCGTCTGAAAATTGCCCTTTTAAAGATGGCATATTCATTCGTTCTTGTTTCTGGGCAAAGGTATAAGTTAGCGTACCACCACCCCATTGCATCTCTCCGGCGGTTTTTGCAAAACCATCGTTTTGTTTGAATTGAAATGCTACATCCTTCAACTGAATACTATTCTGAGGCCATTGCCAATCCACAAATGTTTTGAGTGTTTCAGGGGCAATATTTCCATTCATATTTTTGATAATTATTTTTTTTCCAAGCCCATAACCCACCACACCGTTGAGTTGCGTCTGACCACTATGTATTTCTAAGTTGGCACCAGCTCTTAATAAAATCAGATCGAGAGGACGTGTTTGCCAGATGACAGAACCTGCAAGATTTCCTTTTTGCCAATCTGCTTGACCTTGCCAGATATTGCCACTGACATTTTTTAAAATTTGATTATTTTTATAAAATTTAGCAATGAGCCACGATGCTGGAACTTGTAAAAAAACAAATAATAAAAAAGCGAAGATAGCGACGCTTAACCACACCATTTTTTTTGATTTTTTTATCATTCCATGTATACCAACATCTAAGTCTAATTAACCGCAAAATGTTTGAAAATTTTCTATCTTGGTATTATGCATAAATTTTACACTTCTCCAATTCACTTATAAAAAAACCAAGCAGATTTGCTTGGTTTTTTTAATATTAGTGTCATTACATGACAAATCAGTGAAATTAGATAAGGAAATCTTCTAATTTGGCACCTTTTTCAAGCTCTGCAACCAACCAACGTGGCTTCTTTCCACGCCCTGTCCAAGTCTCCGCAGTATTATTTTTATTACGATAACGAGGCTCTACAGATTTACGCGTGCTTTTCTTACGCTTTTGTGCACCATATTCAATGAATTGCTCTAAAGACATACCCACTGATTCAGCAATTTGAGTAATCTGATGATAAGCATCTTCAATTTCCTGATCTTTCTTAGACTCGATCAAAGCTTGGGCTTCAGCAGTTAACTTTCTTAACTCTTCAACAGATAAATTACTAATATCAGGCATAACATTTACTCCAAAAAATTCAATATCATTATTAGATTTATAAAGCGCCATCTTATTGTTATAAATTATTTTAATCAATCCATCATGTTATTTAATATACATAAATAAAACAAATAATTTAACACATTAATTAACCGAGTCTATTTCTATTATTTTTTCTCTAATATGCTCTGGAATCAAAACCTTTTGCATTGTATTTTTATCCACACAAACTATAACGGCCTCAGCAATTGCCACAATTTCATTCTGTTGCTCACTCCAAACTGTATATTCCATCCTGAAGGCAGAGTTACGCAATTCAACCACTTTAGTTCCAATGCGTAAATAATCAGGATAAAACACTGGTTTAAGATATTTACAACTATTTGAAGCCACAACAGTATTAATATCTAACGCTAAGATTTCTAATTGATTCAAATACTCTATTCGAGCAGTTTCAATATAGCGATAATAAATCACATTATTGACATGTCCAAAAGCATCCATATCACCCCAAGCGACTTTTTGATGGGTAATGACTTTGTACTCATTCATTTGTTTCATTCATCATTCTCATAACTTAAATTGAATAAATTTATTATGGGTCTCAAAGACACTGTTCAATTGCTGAGTTAATACAGCATTGCCTTTTAATACAGATTTAATTCTTAAATAGTTCATTAAAGGGTGATCAGGATATAATTGCAATAATGCCTCAGCATCCTGTTCACGATGAGTCGCAGTATAAATATGCCATTTAGAAAAACTCAAAATCGGTAATCCAGGATATTTCATTTCAAAATGATCAATCTGGTTTTCAAGCATTTCATAATCAGGATTTTGTTTTAACAATTGTTGTTGAAACCATAAATAAAAAATATCCTGATCGAACCGTTCTTCTAATAAAGACAAAGAAAGTTGAGTTTCATCAAAAGCCATCTCAGGAATGCGAGAAATAAGTTTTAACCATAACGATTTAATACCATATGAAGACGACACAATTTGATCACTCATTTGAGCATACCGAATTTGAATAAGCTCTAAATCTGTATTTGAAACGTTGTCAAAATCATTGAGTAGCTTTAAAAGCCATTTCTTTTTATGTTCCAAATCTAAATGACCATATTGCGTGGCTTTTAAATAATGCCATGGATATTGAATCGCAAATCTACCCCATAGATGATTCAACTTATGCTGATAAGCATCTTCAAGATCTTTTAACCAAGGTGACAGCATATGACCATGTAAAAACTCTAAATGGGTTAAAGCCTGATCTGGAAGCTCTTGAGCTAAATAAATTTCAATACGCTGGAGTTCAGCCAATTCAAAAGCATCTGCAGGACTTTGTTGTAAAACACTCAACGCATCATCAATACGATCTTGCTTCAACCATATACGAGATTGAATAACCTCTTTGAGTAATCCTGAATTCTCAAACACAGGTTGTAAATATTCTCGCTGTTTTGTGTTTGCCTCCAAAACCCACAAAACTCCTAATTTTTCATACGTATGTAACCTTGAAAAGTCTGTAACTTGTTGAATTTTACGCTGCTCTCTTGATCTCATCTTTCCAACCCAAAACCATAAAAAATGAAGAGATAAAGCAACGAATAGAAAAAAAAATGAAACAAACCAGAGGTTCGTTTGAATCTGAATACCGTGCCAAAGCATGTAAATATAACCTGGCCCTTCTTGATAACTCAGCACACTTAACACGGCTAATATCATTAAACCAACTAATGCATAAACTATAAAAATATGTTTCATGATTAGCCCTCTAAAATTGCTTTACTGTTCAATTTAGGGACAGGTAAAAGTTGTGTTTGTTTGAGATGTTTCGCTTTATTTTTTATTTTGATTGCCGCAGCATCAGGCAGTTGATCCAGTTCATCGATAATTGAGGTCAGTGCATTTTGATAATCAATGTATTGTCCTTGTTGTAGTGCTCTTTGAGCAAATAACACTCTCAATTGAACTTCTTTTAAAACTAATCTTCGATTAAGTAATACCGGCATCTGTTCATCAACGCGTTCAACTTTGAATACACGCTCAAACCATGAGGATTGCGAAGAGTTATCACTCGTGAGTTGCTGTACTTGTTGTTCATTTTTCAAATTTGCATCAATATTTTCAAGCAAGTCTCCTAACTGAGCAATTTGAATATTTTTTGCCACAACATATTGTTGAATCATTTTTTGATCATGCTCAACAGCTCGATGCATTGAAACCTGCAATGTATCTGCCAAAGCCAAGCGCTCAACCAGTTGATCCAGTTGATTGAGTTGCTCAAGCGCATATACAAACTCATGTTGATCTAAGGCAAATTGAATTAGCTCTAATTTTTGACTTAAGAGTTTGATTGGATTGATTTCAAATTGAATTTCTTGTTGATTCTTGTTTTGCTGAGGTGGATTGGATTGAGACGAAACCTGCTGATTTGAGCGCTGAATTGCTACCAACTGATCATTCAAACTTGCCACTAATTGCTCTGATTTATGTTGAGTTTGTTGTAGCAACTCAACTTTTTTTTGTAATGAAAAATGATCATAGCTGAGTTTAATCAACCAAATGATTAAGCCTAAAATGAATAGATATAAAATTTTCTTCATGAGTGCCTATGTTCACTTTCAAGCTGCGACAAAATCGTATCTGGCATTAAGTCCGCAATTTGAGTGATTTGAAATTTAGTATTTGAGGTCTGTTGATACTTACACACGATCTGATATAACCGATCCGCCAAAACCAAGTAATGACCGTGTTGCATAAATATAGGATAATTTTTGCATAAACTCAGCCAATTTTTCCAACTGGCTTCACTACTAATCAATACAGCATAAGGTTGTGGATTTGCATTGAATGCTTCAAGTAGATGTTTAAATTTATCTTGAGCATCACTTGGGCAGTAGCGGGAGTATAAAACAAAATTAAGCACTTGAATTTTAGCAACACGACACTGCTGCATCATGAACTGACGACCACCCTCACCCCGCCAAAACGCAATACGTTTGAGATCAGCGTTTTGTGTTAAAACCGGAAGACTTAACATTCCTTCAGAAGTTTCAACATCTGGAACTAAACTTTTAACACCATATCGACTTAGGGCTTCAGCTGTTTTCCGACCAACCGCAATCCATTTGATATGATTTAAATCGGTCAATCTAAGTCCCGATTTTTCAAGAAACCGCATGCCAACTTCAACTGCTGTTGGACTGACAACCACAATCACTTGTGCTGAAATTAATTGCTGAAAGCGCTGATCAAGTTCATCACTCCAATGAACAGCAGCCAACTCTAGTACAGATAACTCGATAGGCTCATATCCTGCACGTACCAGTGCCTCATTAAGAGGCTTAGCACGATCTACAGGTCGAGTATTGATAAACTTCATTTCATTGTTTTATTTATACAGTGCTTTTAATAAATCAGCAGCACCTTGGTCAATCAAAGCTTTTGCAAGTGAAACACCCAACGTTTCAGCTTGTTCAACTGGACCTTCTACTTTAGCAACCAATAATGTTTGACCATCCACACTGCCTACGCGCCCCTCTAATTGAATCTGTTGATCATTTAAAGTCGCATATCCCGCAATCGGTACCTGACATCCACCTTCTAGATAAGTATTAAATGCACGTTCTGCACGAACACACGCATCTGTTTCTGGATGTAATAAAGGTCGAATCAACTCTAATACGCGTGCATCGTCACCTCGACACTCAAGACCTAATGCACCTTGGCCAACTGCGGGTAAACTCGTCTGTGCATCCAGCGTGTGTCGAATACGCTCTGCTAAACCTAAACGTTTTAAGCCTGCACTTGCCAGAATGATGGCATCGTAAAGCCCATCATCAAGCTTAGATAGTCGTGTGCCTACATTTCCACGTAAATCTATAATCTCAAGATCTGGACGGGCTTTTAAAATTTGACATTTACGACGCAAACTTGAGGTTCCCACTTTGGCACCAAGGGGCAAATCTTCAAACTTGCTATAAGTATTCGAAACAAAAGCATCTAAAGCATCTTCTCGCTCGCAAATCACGGCAAGACTTAATCCTTCTGGGAGCGCCATCGGCACATCTTTCATGGAATGGACAGCCAGATCTGCACGACCATCAAGTAATGCAGCCTCAAGCTCTTTAACAAATAAACCTTTTCCACCAATCTTGGCTAAAGGGGTGTCTAAAATTTTATCGCCTTGGGTCACAAACGTCACCAACTCAACTTTTAGACCAGCATGTAGGGTCTCAAGTCGCTCACGAATATGCTCCGCCTGCCATAAAGCCAATGGACTTTGACGAGTTGCAATTTTTAAGGTTTTGATCATTTTAATGCTGCCAAACTTTAGACATCCTAAACTTACCCTGCTGTCCCAAAATTGCAAGTAAATTGTTCAGCAATATCTATAATTTTAGGCAACTAAATATTTTGCATTCTTTCTCTGAGCAGAGGTAAATGACGGCGACTCACCGCCAATTTCTCTTCAAGTTCACGACAACGAACTTGATACTGGCCTGAAGCAACCAACTCCAATCCATCCAAATAATCCAATGCAATCAGCGCATTTCGATGAATTCGTATAAATTTATTTGAAAACTCACGCTCTAGATCTTTTAAAGTCTCATCAATCAACACACTGCCGTTTTTGTGTCGTACTGTTACGTATTTCTGATCAGCTAGAAAATAGTAAACATTTTCGATAGGAATGAGTTCAAGACCACGATACGTTTTCGCAGCGATTTGCTGACGTTGATGTTTTTCTTCCATATTTTCTTTTTGTTCTATATTCGACATTTGAGCTTGAGTAAGTTTAGTTAAATTATTGAGTGTATTTTCTAATTCTGATTTGATAATCGGTTTTAATAAATAGCCTTTCGCTTGTGCCTGAATAGCAGTCAAAGCATGCTCATCATAGGCCGTGCAAAAAACAATAGCGGGCATTGGGTTTAGCTGTGAAAGATGCTGAGCACATGTCAAACCATCCATTTCAGGCATTTGGATGTCAAGTAAAATTACATCAGGCTCATATTGTTGCACTAAGGTCAAAGCTTCTTTTCCATGGTGCGCAGTTGCAACAACTTGATGCCCCAATTGAGTGACCAAGCGAGATAAGCGCTCAACCGCGAGTGGCTCATCATCACAAATTAGGATGTCCATTGTTCCTCCTTGCTCAAGTTAACGTTGCTTATTTTAATGTATTAACTTGATTTTATTTATATTGGTACTGGACTACAGTCGTGTAAATTCCATTACCTGCATGACTCCTAAACTGTACCGTATACCCATAATGTGCTTTCAAACGCTGTTTCACGTTTTCTATCGCAATACCATTCCCCTCCCTATTGGCCATTTTATCGGCTATATAAGGGTTAGTAATGACTATAGTGACTTGATTTTGTAATATTTCAACCAATATGACAATCTTTGCATCAATTAACTTTTTCTCCACCCCATGAAAGATACTATTCTCAATTAAAGGCTGTAAAGTTAAAAAAGGGATACTTGCTTGGCCCAACTGCTCTGGTTGCAAGATATTCCATTCCACATTTAATCTCGAACCCAACCTTAGCTTTTCAACCGCCAAATAATGTTCACACAATTGGATTTCTTCTTTTAATGTGACAATTTTAAGCTCTTGAAAGCTTGCTCTAAACAGCCTTGAAAGATCGATGAGCATTTGCTCTGCTTTATCTGGATCACTCCCAATCAGACTCACCACACTATTTAAACTATTAAAAAGAAAGTGTGGATGTATTCTTGCTTGCATGGCTTGAATTCGAGCATTCAATTCACCTTGTTGCTGCTTTAACCACTCACCCCGAACATAGATATATCGTAAACAAAAAGTGATCAACAATACGCCATAGCTCATATGTAAAATCACATGATCAAATAAAAGTAACCATGAAAATTTTTGTAAAGAAAAGTTACTTCCCCAAAAAAACAGAAAATTCAAACTACAAGTAGTGAACAGGATGATGAGTTCTAATAGTACAAATGTATAAATCGCAGACTGCCAAGTGGTTAGTTTTTGCCAAAACCCCCTAAATAAATCAATTACGGCGATAAAGACCAATACCACCCAATTGATATAAAGCACATACCTGATCACCTTTGATGTCTGTAAATTTGACCAAGACTGTGACTCTGCTAGGCACAGCAATAACGCCAAAAAAATACTGGCAATAAACAGCTCTGCAAAATATTGCCATTGTCCAATACGTACAAAGAAATTGGCGTCGATAAATTCTTGTTTATCTTTTGAAGAATTATCCATAGGCAAGACTTCGGCATCTTGATTTGAATTTGTTATACTTGATGCAAAATTACTGCTTTTTCTTTTACTGAGCCGACATGACCACATCTTCTAATTCCTCTAATCCGTCACAAGCCCAAACTTCAGGTATGTGGGGCGGTCGTTTTTCCGAAGCAACTGATGCCTTTGTCGCTGAATTTACAGCATCTGTTCAATTTGACCAACGCTTTTATAAACAAGATATTGCAGGTTCAATCGCACATGCAACGATGTTGGCAAAAGTCGGTGTACTCACTGAACAAGAGCGTGATGACATCATCGCAGGCTTAACCGCAATTAAAGCGGACATTGAAGCTGGCAACTTCGAATGGCGTATTGATTTAGAAGATGTTCACATGAACATTGAATCTCGATTAACACAACGTATTGGGATTACAGGTAAGAAATTACATACAGGTCGTAGCCGTAATGACCAAGTAGCAACGGATATTCGTTTGTATGTACGTGATGAAATTGATGCCATCTTAGGGTTATTACACAAACTACAAAAAGGCATTCTAGGCTTGGCTGCTAAAAATACTAATACAATCATGCCAGGCTTTACACATCTTCAAACTGCACAGCCTGTGACGTTTGGACATCATTTAATGGCATGGTTTGAAATGCTGGTACGTGACTCAGAACGTTTGATTGACTGCCGTAAACGCGTGAATCGTATGCCTTTAGGTTCTGCTGCGCTTGCAGGTACCACTTATCCAATCGATCGTGCTTATACAGCAGAACTTTTAGGATTTGAAGCAGTTGCAGAAAACTCATTAGATGCTGTATCTGATCGTGATTTTGGTATTGAGTTTAATGCTGCGGCATCACTCATCATGATGCACTTATCTCGTATGTCTGAAGAATTAATTCTTTGGACATCTGCACAATTCAAGTTTGTGAATATTCCTGACCGCTTCTGCACAGGCTCTTCGATTATGCCTCAGAAGAAAAATCCTGATGTACCTGAACTTGTTCGTGGTAAAACAGGCCGTGTATATGGTGACTTAATGAGTCTACTTACCCTCATGAAAGGTCAACCTTTGGCATATAACAAAGACAATCAAGAAGATAAAGAACCACTATTTGATGCTATCGATACAGTTCGTGGCTCTTTGATGGCTTTCGCAGACATGATTCCTGCACTTGTTCCAAATATTCCTGAAATGCGCGAAGCAGCGCTGCGTGGTTTCTCAACAGCAACTGACCTTGCTGATTACTTGGTAAAAAATGGTGTTGCATTCCGCGATGCACATGAAATCGTCGGTAAAGCAGTTGCGCTTGGGGTACAAGAAGGTAAGGATTTATCAGAACTTACGCTTGAACAACTTCAACAATTCTCTGATTTAATTCAAGCTGACGTCTTTGAAAAAGCATTAACTTTAGAAGCTTCTGTCAATGCACGTAACCACATCGGTGGCACAGCACCAGCTCAAGTTGAAGCAGCAATTGAGCGTGCTTATGCGCGTTTAGAAGCTCTTTACGCTTAATTTCTGATTATATTTTTGGAGTATTGATATGTCTCGCCAAGTATTTTGCCGTAAGTATCAAAAAGAAATGGAAGGTTTGGATTTTGCACCATTCCCTGGTCCTAAAGGTCAGGAACTATTTGATAGTGTTTCTAAGCAAGCATGGGGCGAATGGTTAAAGCATCAAACTACTTTAATCAATGAAAAACGTTTAAATGTCTTTGAAGCTGATGCAAAGAAATTTCTTGAAGAACAACGTGAAAAGTTCTTCAACAATGATGAAACTTTAGAAAAAGCTGAAGGCCTAAAGCCTGAGTAAAAAAGAAAGCACTGCTTTTCTTTTTTACTTAAGATAAAGACGAAGTCCGCGTAGGCTTTAATCTAAAAGGAATCCCCATCTTTGGGGATTCTTTTTTATGCGTTACTTTAATAATTAGGCAAGAAAAACACCGAAGATATGCACAGGCTTTAATCCCAAAAGAATCATCTTAATAGAGGTTCTTTTTATGGGACATCAAATCAATATCAATGGAGTCAAAATTTAGCTGACTAAAAAAGTGCTTGTGGCGGATTTAAAATATGACCTAATTGGTAAACTCCGTTCATATTTAACTGCATCTCCATTCGGTCAACACGAATTGGACCAAATTTAATGTAAATCTGCCGATTTTGAAGATCAAACCGCTGCTCCATAACCTGTGCGTTGAATTGTAAAGAGTTCATAGATGTTAAGTCCATAAGCGCTTTAAAAGGTTGCTCTTCATCCTTTGTATAATGAATCCTTTTTCTATCACTCACGAAATTATCTAAATGATTTAATTCCTGAGATTTAAAAGATGTAATTTCACGAATTTGAGATTCCTCAATACCTAAAGCATTGACCAAACTTAACTGATCGTCTGGCAGTAATTCAAAATTTCCATTGTTAGGATGTGCCGCCCAACTCAAACTCGAAAGACCCCAAGCACAGATTCCCCACAAAACTTGCTTAAATTGCCTCATTCCCCATCGCTCTCACTGAACGTAATAAAAGCCATCTTTAAAAACATTCCAGCCAAAAACAACTACCATTTATCTTAAATATCGTTTACTTAACAAGAATTGTTAGACTCATGTCACAGACAAATCTTTTTTATTAATATTTATCTTCCTATCTAAAAAAAGAATGCATAAATGTAAAGCAGAAAATAGACACATAAGATGATTATGAGTTATGAACTTCATCAGAGTAGGCTAATCTCTGTATTAAAATTAACCAACATTGAGCGCATCATGTTTATCATTCGTCCTTATATTGAGACTGACTTAGAAGACATCATTCAACTCTGGGAAAGATGTGATCTAACACGACCATGGAATAATCCGGAAATTGATATTTTTAGGAAGGCTGCACAAAAAGATGACTTATTCTTGGTGGCTGTGAAAGATCAGTTCATTATCGCAACATTAATGGGTGGTTACGACGGTCATCGCGGGTGGATCAATTACCTCGCGGTACATCCCAATCATCAACGGAATGGTGTTGCTACAGCGTTGATTCAACATTTGGAAAAAAGATTGATTGCACTTGGTTGTCCAGAAGTTCAGCTTTTAGTGCAAAAAGAATTTATTGATATTCAAAACTTTTATGAACAATTGAGATATGACGAAAAAGAAGTTGTATGCCTTGCTAAAAGACTCATTCACGACCATTAAGAAATTTTATAAAACAGGAGCATTTATCAATTTAGCGATCCGTAAAAATATTGGGAATCGAATATTAAATTTATGACTGGTATCATCATTCAAAGTTAAGGCATATTGGCTCATCTGATTTAATATTTGTGTCGCCTGATTATCGGCTTGCGTATTTTGTTTAAGATATTTCTTTAAAGCTGACCATGTATTTAAATAATCAATCAATTGATCAATCCGCCATTTACAATGCATGTGCTGCTCACAGGTCGGGATTTCTTCAAAAGGAAATGGAATCGTTTGATATTTCAGATCAATATAGTGACGCTCACTCTCCCAATATGTTTTCAATACTTGGTGATATAGCTTTTCAATACAGCTTTGAAGCTCCTCATTCTCCACTTCAATAAGCCCATATCCAATCACTGCAAAGACACCCTGGGGCTTCAGTGTTCGATAAACTTCTTGAAAAAATAACTCGAAGTCAAACCAATGAATGGCTTGGGCAACTGTAATCAGGTCAAAACATTGTGCTTTAAAATTGCTATGTTCAGCATTTTCAATTCGGTAAATTACATTATCTATTGCTGGGGCTTGCTGAAGTTGTGCTTCGCTCAAATCCATTGCAATGACTTGATTAAAATGCGGAGCCAATAAGCGGGTGAATTGTCCTGAACCTGCCCCGCAATCCCAAACCATTTCATAGTTCTGAACATATTTGAAGATTTCGTAAATCACACTTTGTGGATAACTTGGACGTGATTGTTGATAAAGCTCACTTTGATCAGAAGATAGGTCTTTCATTTTTTATTCTGAATTTGATCGAGGAATCAACCTTAGCACATCAAAAAAATGGATGATGAATGACTTCAATTCATTTTGTATTTTTTATAAGCAAAAAAAATCCTCAACAATGTTGAGGATTTTTCGAATATGGTGGCGAGACCCAGGATCGAACTGGGGACACACGGATTTTCAATCCGTTGCTCTACCAACTGAGCTATCACGCCAATGGGGTGTATTAAGCCGTAACTGAGCTCAATAGTCAATAAAAATCATGCATTTTTTATTTGTTCGAGTAAATTTTACCCAAAAAAAATCTCTGATGGGATCAGAGATTGAAAATACAAATTCTTAAAAGAATATGGTGGCGAGACCCAGGATCGAACTGGGGACACACGGATTTTCAATCCGTTGCTCTACCAACTGAGCTATCACGCCGATGTCGCGTATTAAACAGTTTCATCTCGATATAGTCAAGCAAGTTTTTGGGATATTTAAACAACTGGATGTTTTTAAAACAACATTTAGATTATTCGATGTAAATACATACAAATCCAATAAAAAAAGCCAGTATTGACTGACTTTTAATATTTAAAATCGAACAATAGTTTTAAATTTTTTCCAAACTACTTAAACAACGATGTATTGCACCACATCCAGGCTCAAAATGGTTGACGCCTTTCTCTTCTTCCATTCGACATGCTTCACTCACTAAGCGCTCTGCGACACCACGTCCACGGTTAGCCGGATGAACTACGATATTTTCAAGCGTTCGACTTTCACCTTGTCCAGTTGACCAAATGGCCCCAATGATCTTTGTATTAAATTCTGCCGTGTAAAGTAAGGTATACTGAGCTAAGTTTTGCTCAAGTTGTTCAATGGCATCTTGTCCGTCACTAAATTCTGGACTGGTGTCATATAAGCGCTCAAGCTGTTCACGAACTTCAACATTATCAAGCGAAGTTATTGCATGTACGGTTATAGGCATTGATTAACCCTCCTGAGCAATCTAATATGCTGTCACTTTCGTGACATCGAAAATCTACATTCATCATTTTTAACGTTTTTGAGGAACGTGTCTATGACGCAACGTATCAGTGAAGTGGTAAGAAACACAAACGAAACCAAAATTCGTGTTCGCGTGAATCTTGATGGTACTGGTCAAGGCACCCTCAATACAGGTGTTCCATTTTTAGACCATATGATCGACCAAATCAAGCGTCATGGTTTATTTGATATCGATATTCATTGCGACGGCGATTTAGAAATTGATGATCACCATACAGTAGAAGACTGTGGTATTACCCTTGGTCAGGCATTTGCACAGGCTTTAGGTGACAAAAAAGGTTTACGTCGCTATGGTCACTTCTATGCACCACTTGATGAGTCCTTGAGTCGTGTCGTTGTTGACCTATCAGGGCGCCCTGGCTTATGGATGGACATTCCATTTACGCGCGCGCGCATTGGTACTTTTGATGTCGACCTATTCTCTGAGTTTTTCCAAGGCTTTGTGAATCACGCATTAATGACACTCCACATAGACAATTTGAAAGGTAAAAATAGCCATCACCAAATTGAAAGTGTATTTAAAGCATTTGCACGAGCACTTCGTATGGCTTGTGAAGTAGATCCACGTGCAGAAAATACTGTAGCTTCAACCAAAGGTACTTTGTAATGACCCGTATTGCCCTTCTTGATTATGGCATGGGAAATCTTCACTCAGCAGCAAAAGCACTTGAGCATGTTGGTGCAACCGTTGATGTGACCAATGATCCTAAGCTGATTGCTCAAGCAGATAAAATTGTGTTCCCAGGCGTTGGTGCAATGCGTGATTGCATGCAAGGTATGCACGAGGCTGGCATTGACGAGGTTGTACGCAATGCCGTTTTCAACAAGCCTGTCCTTGCGATTTGTGTCGGCATGCAAGCTCTGCTGCAACACTCTGAAGAAAATGGTGGTGCAGATGCATTAGGCATTTTTGATGGTGCTGTTAAACGCTTTCCAGATATTGAAGGTTTAAAAGTTCCCCATATGGGTTGGAATCAGGTACACCAAGCAGATCCAAGCCATCCAATGTGGAACAACATTGATCAAGATGCTCGTTTCTATTTCGTACATAGTTTCTATGTTGAACCGAAACAATCTGAGATCATTGCTGCGACATGTAACTACGGTTTGGAATTCTGCACCGCAATCCATAAAGATAATTTGTTTGCTACGCAGTTCCATCCAGAAAAAAGTCATACAGCTGGCTTACAGTTGTTGAAAAATTTTGTAGAGTGGAAAATTTAAAGCCATAATAAAGCTCACTGTTTTCAGTGAGCTTTTTTTCAGACTTTACTCTAAATATCTTTTACGACAAAGCCACCTTCAATTGGCTCAACAGTTACTTTAATTTCTGCTTTTAGATTCAGCGCAGCATAACGACTTTTAAGTTCTGAAATTAATTGTTCTGGCGTTGCATCTTTTAAAGCCAACTCATCCTTCAAAGGATACTGTTTAAAACTTTCTGATTTTTTACCATCTTTAGCGTCTGAAACCCATCGTTCTGCAGCACTCAGTACTTTCGCTAATTCAACTAGATGTTGAGCATTGGCAGGAGTTGACTCTTGCACCCATTTCGACAGCGTTTCCTTAGAGACTCCCAATGCATTCACCACATCAGTCGGTTTAATGTTTTTCTCTTTGATCAATTTTCTAAGTTTTTTAGCACCTTCGCTAAATAAATCATCTTCTTGAACTGCCATCGCTTCTGTCCAAATCTTATTCACTGTCTGCAGTTTCAATTTAACATTAAGCCTATGCAGTTGAGTCTAATATTGCCAAACAAATCAGATGAAATTGAAATTATTTTCAATATAGATAATTCACAAATAAAAGTGTGATCTAATTTTTCTCATTACTCAGTTTGAATTAAAAAGAAAAATAAATTGACCCAATGATTAATTGTTAACTTATGTAAAGACAATGAGCACCAATTTTAATCATTAAAAAAATACACAAAATTCACAAAATCAATCAACGAATCGAACAAGTTGGCATTTTAGGTATTTACACCATGCTACTCGATAATATTCATGCATTATAAGTGTACATTTATTCTATCAAGCACCAAATTAAACCACAATAAATAATTGATTTTGTTAACATTTTTAAACATTACCCTTGTGTTGTATTAAGTTGCTGTTTTTACGGCATATCTTCAAAATTATTCCACTTATATTGTTTTTTTTCGATTTGTCTGAGATTTTTTTCTTTGTTAATTATGAACTTGCTGAAACAACAAAGATCCAACACTAACCACATATATTTTGGAGCAATCTGCACATGTTTAAACTTTTTACTGGAAAAATCAGTGGCGTTCTAAGCCTTGCTTTACAGGGAATTACGAAAGCAGTTGGTTTTATTCTAGAAACCGTAACGACAGTTGTAGATACCGTTGTTGACACAGTAGGGACGCTGACCAAACCATTAACGGATAAGTTAACAGAATTGCCACTGATCGGAGATACAGTGGAATCGGTACTCAATCTTGAAAATAATTTACTAGGAAATTTAAGCGGAGGCTTACACGCTATCGCTGATGATTTTTCGAAGGGAGATCTATTAGGGGGCATTAATACTGCATTGAATGGCACTACTGCAACTGTAGGCCAAACCATCAAAGATGTTTCAAATGTTGTAGGTGAGGTCGCTGGTTTAGCCGATCCCGTGACCGACCTGCTAAGCCAAGTGCCAGGTTTAGGTGCTGTCGTAGATGTTGTCGGAGAAACTTCTTCAAATCTTTTGGGATTCGTGAGTGAAACGGGAGATTATGTAGCAAGTACCAAACCTCTTGATCTCGTGACTGGTCTCATTGATGATCCTTTAGGCAGTGTCACAGGAACATTAGGAGATGTCTCAGGAACATTAGATAATTTACTGGATGATTTAGCACCTGTTACAGATGCTCTGTCATCGATTCCTGTCGTGGGTGATCTTGTAGGATTCACGGGAGAGATCACAAATGCTTTAGGTGCAATCCCAACCAGTATCACACCAACTAGCTTTGATCTAATCTCTAATTTAGATACAACACCATACATTTAATTCAAAGTTCGTATAAAAAACCGTCAACATTGTTTTGACGGTTTTTTTTCATTGTTACTTCGCTCATTTGATGTTTCTTTGCTAAGATTGCTGCGAATAAACTCCAGAATACTGGCAAGGAGCGAAAGCATGCTGATTATCCCTGCAATTGACCTTAAAGATGGTAAATGTGTCCGTTTAAAACAAGGTCGTATGGAAGACGATACCGTTTTCTCTGATGATCCTGTGGCAACAGCACAACATTGGGTAGACGCTGGCGCTCGCCGTTTACATTTAGTTGATCTAAATGGTGCTTTCGCTGGTACACCTATTCACAAACCTGTTGTGGAAGCGATTGCAAAAGCACAACCTGAACTGCCAATTCAAATTGGTGGTGGCATCCGTTCTCTTGAAACCATCGAACACTACTTAGATGCAGGTGTATCATTCGTCATTATTGGTACAAAAGCAGTCAAAGAACCTGAGTTTGTTGAGGAAGCTTGTAGAAAATTCGCAGGTCACATCATTGTCGGTATTGATGCAATCAATGGCATGGTCGCCACTGATGGCTGGGCAAATGTAACTGACGTAAAAGCAACTGATTTAGCTAAACGCTTTGCAGATGCTGGTGTATCTAGTATCGTGTATACCGATATTGCACGTGATGGCATGATGCAAGGTGTGAATATCGAACAAACAGTTAATCTTGCGACTTATTCAGGTTTACCTGTGATCGCTTCAGGCGGTGTGACCAATCTTGACGACGTTCGCAACTTAAAAGGTCAGCCTGGTATTTTAGGTGCGATTACTGGTCGTGCAATTTATGAAGGCACTTTAAATCTTCGTGAAGCTCAATTATTACTTGATGAACAAGCGCTCTAATAGCGCATGTTTCTAAAGAGGTCTTAGGACCTCTTTTTTCTTACTTAAAAAATATGTTGAATTTATCTCCTACCCTTAAAACCAAAACACCACAACTTGCCCTCATTGCAATTACGATGATTTGGGGTGCCAGTTTCATAACAGTCAAATATGGATTGAGCTTCAGCACACCAGTGCTTTTCGTTGCCTTTCGATTTGCAGCAGCTGCGCTGGCTGTTGGTCTCATCTCACTTCAATATTGTAAAAATTTTAGTGCCAAAGATATTTGGGCAGGATTTTGCATTGGAACAGTGATTGCAATTGGCTATGGAACGCAAACCATTGGCTTACAGACCATCACCAGTAGCGAGTCTGCCTTTTTGACAGCACTTTATGTGCCGTTGGTTCCCATCTTATTGTGGTTGCTCTTTAACAAAAGGCCACATGTCATGACATGGATAGGGGCAGGACTCGCCTTTGTAGGTTTAGTTTTCTTAACAGGCAATGGGTTTGGTGCTATTCGGCTTGAATTTGGTCAGATCATTACCTTGATAGGATCAATTGCGATTGCACTTGAAATTATTCTCATTAGTTACTTTGCGCCTCGAGTCAATTTACGCCGAGTGACGATATTACAACTCATTTTTGCATCGTTAATTTGTTTTCTAATGGCACCATTGGTGGGTGAAACACAACTCCCTGAGTTTAACTGGATCTTCGTTGTGATTATTGGAGGATTAGGACTTGCAAGTGCAATCATTCAGTTAGTCATGAACTGGGCTCAACGCGTGGTTGATCCTTCACAGGCTGCGATTATTTATTCTGGCGAACCTGTTTGGGCGGCTTTGATTGGGAGATTAGCAGGTGAGCGTTTAGCTATGCTCTCAATTTTAGGTGGCGTGTTGGTTGTGCTCGGTGTAATTACCAGTGAGTGGAGACCAAAATTTAAGAAGAAAGAATAAGCTTATTGGGGCTCTTTTAGCTTTAACATCATACATGGTTGAAAATACTGCACTTCAGGCATAGGCGTATAAAAGGGATGCAAGAGTTCCTTCCATTTTAAATACGCCTCTGACTGCCTAAAACCTTCCGTATGATCTTCAAGTTTGTCCCAGTAAATCAGTAAAATATAAGCATGTTCATTATTCGTATTTTTAATCAGCTGAACCGCATTTAGCCCCTTCATTGGTGAAATAATGTCTTTAGCTAATTTAAAAGCATTTTCGAATGCTTCACTCTGGTTCATTTTGATATTTAAATGAACATGCTCAATAATCATGACACCACCTCATTCATGAGTTTTAATTATTGATACATTGGCTCGTTATCATTGACCTTAATAATTCCTTTGATCGCACGATAAACAATCCAAACCCATGACAAACCAATCACTGCGATACAGAATGTTGTTGCACCCAGTGCTACACCAGCAAAGGCATTAGGATTGTCACCCGTGAAGAATAAGAATAAAAACGGCAGGAACGCGATGATATTCCAAATTAAATACCACCAAAAAGTACGAATTTGCCAAGTAAAATGACTTTCAAAAATTGAGCCCTGTACTTTTGATCGTTTCCAATAGTTAATAATTAGCGCAATAACCGCCAAAATACCTGCTGAAAAAATAGCGATGATATACAGGATATAAAGTAAAATCGTTAAGCTGCGGTTTGGATCTTGATCAGCTGTATAATTCATAAAGTCACCTTTTTAATTTTTTTGAGGCTTTATAATTTCAAACCATTAAATGGTGAAATTATCCATAAAATAATCAGTATATTAAACGCTATAGTACAGAAATAAATTTTTCGAAATGGTTGTTTTTGTGTTTTATGACGCAAGCGTTGCTGAGCAAGCCAAGCACTCGGCCATCCTCCTAATATAGAAACCACATGTAATGTATTTTCTGGTACACGTTGACTCCCCTGTTGAGCCGCCGCTTTATCGTGTGCATATAAGCCATAGGTGATCAGGTTCATCAATAAAATGACCAACACCACCATCATACTCAATAGCCCCAATAGGACTAATGTAGCAAGCGTCAAGATATAAGCAATAATCGCTACTTGCATCGGTTGCATTTTTTGTTGAGTAACTGGTGAATGACGCGGCTTCGTTTTTACTTTTTTTGCCTGAGTCGCTTTTAAGTATGTTACTTGTTTCGCTTTAAATCGACCTTGACCATCCAATTGAACGATATACTCCAAAGCACAACCTGGAATCGGTCTTGGGCCTGGTTTGGCAAAATCTTTAATGTGAAGGAAAACGCGATCTTTGGATGAATCATTGGGTTGAATAAATCCATAGCCTTTTTCATCAAACCATTCAACTAGACGACCTTGATCACGCATATTTCCCCCAGATTTTTTAAATTTTTAAGCTGTGACAAATTTTAATCGTTCAACCAGCATATTGCGCATTTCTAAAGGATTTTTTTGCAAAATATCCTCGCCAACACGCCCCATTTCTTTGTTCTTTTGAGCCACTAGCAAACGCATCATCCAAAAACGTCCAGCTGCCATCGCTAAATAGAGTTCTAGGCATGATTTTTCATCACTGGTCATTTCACGTACACTTTGATAAGCCTCCAAGAATGCTAAGGCCTTTTCCTCATTCAAATGAACACTTGGATATTCTGTACAGAAATCATTCATCGTAATGGCGATATCAAACAAAAGTTCATCTTTATTCAACTCATAAAAATCGAGTATCCCTTTTAAAGTAGCCCCTTCAAATAAAGTGTTATCTCTAAATAGGTCAGAATGGATAAAACCTCGTGGACGATCAGGGTACATTGCGGTAAGAGCGTCATATAAACCTAACAAACTATTTAATAATACTTGATCGGCTGGATTTAGCGTAGGTCGAAGCTGCTGAGCCACACTTAACCAATAATCATGATTACGATACTCTGCGCGCTCTAAGGGAAAGTTATCGAGAGCCACATGTATTTGAGCCTGTGCAATAGCAATGGACTGAACCTGTTCAAGTGATGAAGGCATAGGATGCTTGCCACGCATTCTAGGCGCAATTTGTGCAGGTTTATTTTTTAAGATCTGAATCGAACGTCCTGAATGTTTCAAAGGTACAGGCACAGGCAGACCTGCATGACCCAGATGCTCAAGTACAGGGACGAGTTCACCTGCGCCTTGCTCATCCATATCTTCAAAAATTGTTAAAACAAATTCGGTTTGATCTGCACAAACTAGAAAATAGTTCGTATTTTGAATACCTCCTTGAATCGGAATCAGGTCAATCACCTCTAATCCATAAGGCGTAGCAAAATCCTGAACTTCCTTTAAAGTCAAAGTGGTATAAACCGACATAAAAAAACCTGCGAAAAAACTTACATTATTTTGATAGAATACCTGCTCCGACTACCAAGGTGTAGCACCAAAGTCTGTAAGTTTCATAATCGGCTGTTATTTTTGGAAAAAATTATGCTTGCTAAACGTATTATTCCTTGCCTCGACGTAGATAACGGTCGAGTTGTAAAAGGTGTTCAATTCCTTGATATTCGTGATGCAGGCGACCCAGTTGAAGTAGCACGTCGTTATAACGAACAAGGTGCAGATGAGATTACTTTTCTCGATATCACTGCAACATCTAATGGGCGTGACACCACTTACCGTACGGTTGAGCGTATGGCTGAAACTGTATTTGTACCACTGACCGTAGGTGGCGGTGTTCGTAAAGTTGAAGATATTCGTTTATTGCTTAACGCTGGTGCAGACAAAGTCAGTATTAACTCAGCTGCTGTCTTTAATCCTGAATTCGTTCAAGAAGCCTCTCAACGTTTTGGTGCACAATGTATTGTAGTTGCGATTGATGCAAAAAAAACGGGGGAAAATAAGTGGGAAATTTTCACACATGGTGGTCGCAAACCAACGGGTATCGATGCGATTGAATGGTCTGTGAAAATGGCAGAATACGGCGCAGGAGAATTGCTCATTACGTCAATGGATGCAGATGGTACAAAAGCTGGTTATGACTTAGCATTGATGCGTCACATTAATGATCGTGTAACGATTCCAACGATTGCTTCAGGTGGTGTGGGTAATCTTCAACATCTAGCAGACGGAATTTTACAAGGGGGTGCTGATGCGGTGCTTGCAGCCTCTATCTTCCACTTTGGTCAACACACCATCCCGGAAGCAAAACAATATTTAGCTGAACAAGGCATTGAAATGCGTCTTTAATCACGCCCCATAAAAAAGAGGCAAATGCCTCTTTTTTTTGCAAAAAAAAGAGCCCGAAGGCCCTAAAAACCAAGAAAAAACAGCGCTTGGTTCGTTATGCAAAGCGATAAACTGGAGAGTTCTACCATCAGATTTTCATTCTCCGATTTATTCATCTCATATCATAAATGACAGATCTGCACGAAATCTTGACAAAAGCTACATATTTTATTGACCAAACATGACAAATCAGACGTCAATTCAGCCAATTCCATATCTAATCTGACTTACTCCACTATAGCCAAAGCTTTTTTTGAAATATCGGAACGCGCTGCTTTCTGCTCAACCCACTTTGCGGGGAAATATTGTTCAACAATATGATTGACTCGTTTTGAAATAAAAGACGGTAACTGCACCCCTAAAGGGTTATCTTCCTTCAAATCTGGCGTTGAAATGACACGTGTCCCTAAAATGTAATCAAACCAAGGCTTAGTGACACACCAATTTGCATCTTGATTGGCGTTCATATGGTGGTCATAGTGCCAAGGAATTTTCTTTTTTGCCCAATGAGGTTCGAGGTGAGCTCTGCGATGCGTGTAGTAGTAGTTACAAGCACTATAAAGCACGGATAAACTCATGCCTTTCGAGATTGGATAAAATGCTGTTCCAAATACAGCAGCAACAATCCCCAATGATACGATTTCATTTTTTGTTCGCCAATTTGAGATTCCCTCTACATAACCCTCATCATGGAAATCTTGTGTTCTAACTTCACGATGATGTGCCCAATGAGATTCCATATTTTTAGGCACAGGACTAAACCTCGCTTTACCCGGACGGTGTACACCATGTAGAACATATTTATGCGCGACCCATTCAAATCCATTGGCAATGATTAAGCCTGCAACAAAACCTTTAATCATGTTCAAAATCCCTGTTTCTTTTCTTTCAATATATCTAACTCAAGCTCTCAACCATTGACGCAAGATAAAATTTTCATTGACAAATCACGACATATTTTTCAATGTCGTATGGTAGAAAAAGCGCTTGTATGGCACTGTAAAAACAGGCTTAATAACTCATCGTGATTTCAATTGATAAAACAAGAAAAGTATTAATCACATGCAGCAGATAAAGGATTATTCAGGCTCGGTTCATGGTGGACTTGGACATCTCTTACATAATTATTGTGAAGAGAACGGTCTCCCTATTTCTGCAAAATTGGCAAGTATTCAGCAAGCTGAGCGCTTTGACTTTAGCATTTGGCGTGAAATATTAAATGAAATTTATGAAGCACACCCACAACCTGCTTTAGGGTTAGAAATTGCTCAATGGGTCAAACCGCAACATTTAGGCATTATCGCGTATATCGCTTTATCATGCGATAACCTAGCAGAAGCACTCACCCGTTATCATGAATATCATCGTTTAATTTATGATGGTACACCTCTCGCCGTTGATCTGGAGCAAGGCGTATTTAGCGTACGTTGGGAAGATTTGCCGATGCATTTGTCGACACAAATCACGGATGAAATTGCGATGGCATTATTGGTTGAATTTCTAAAACGTTATGCGGGTATTGAGCATTTACATATTCAAGAAATTCACTTTCGCTTTCCAGCACCAAAAAATATTGCGATTTATGAGCGTTTTTTTCAGAGCAAAGTAAAATTCTCTCAGCCTCATGTCAAGCTTACTTTTCCAAGCCAGCTCCTACAAGCACCGATTAAACAAGCTGATCAAACTTTACAAAAACTCCTGATGCAACAAGCTCAAGATTTGTTAAGTCGACTCCCCAACAACACACAAATCGATGAGCGGTTACAGCAAGCCATTCTGATTGGAATACAGAGACACAATTATCAAATTCAAACTGTCGCAGAACAAGTGGGAATGTCCGTCAGACAACTTCAGCGCCATTTACAAAATCAAGGTGATACCTATCAGCAGCGTGTTCAAGAAGTCCGCAAACTTCTAGCGATTCAATATCTACAAGATCCTTATCTCAGCTTACATGAGATTTCGTTATTGCTCAGTTATTCTGAACAAAGTGCATTCCAACGCGCATTTCGTCAGTGGATGAAGATGACACCCCAACAGTGGCGTATTCAACATCATATTCGCACTTGATGATTGTGAATTTAAGTCTTCAGTCCAAAGATGATTGATGAATCACAAGAAAGGATTTTCTATTTCATTCTCAGCCGTCGTTTCTATTTTTTCTGCTAAATTTTTTTGATCTTCTAAGTAGATGACCATTGCATCTAAATATTGTTTTAACGCTTTCGCAGCGGCTAAACCGGCTTGATCTTTGGTGATTTGCAAGTTGCCATAAATACTCACACGATCAAGATCGTTTTCAAGCGTCAAGTCATGAATGGAATGTGACTCAGTCCCATTTTCAAAAGGCTTAAACATGGCAAATCTCTTTAAGTTTATAAATATCAATCCCTGAAGATAAATGAATCTTCAGGGCGAATTCGAGCTTTTTTTATTTAAGGATTTGTAATAAATATTGCAACAACGCTTGAACCAACTCTTTCACGATTGCATCTTGTGCTTGTTCATCGATCTTAGCCTCTTGATTCGTTGCGGTTGTATTGACAGGTACGCTTTGACTACTAAACTCTTTTTGCAGCGCTTTGAGTTGATCTGTTGAGATATCAACTGCACATTGGCTTTCGGCATCCCAGTGCGAATACTCTATGGCTTGTTGGGCTTTGACCTGATTGGCTTTTAATGGCAATTTATAAGTATTTCGCTTTTGCTCAGATGTAAGTTGAGGAAACAAATTCATGCCAAGCACTTCTTCTAACTGACATACACTGACCACTTGCATCTGTAGTGAATTATTATTGGGAGCGTAATATGCGCCAATAGCACCTGTTTTAGGTATATACACGGCTTTAAACACCGCTGTTGGAACAATAACACCGCGTCCAATAGTTTTCAGTTTTTTGCCACTATATACAGGCCCGGTAATCACATACACATCATGTTTCTGCTTCGTAACGATTGCACGTGTCGCTTCCTCAATTTCTCGCCAGATTTGTTGGTTATTCTGCGGAGCTTGAGGAACCATATTGGCTAAAGAAAAACTGTCGTACTGTGCAGCTTTATTTGGCATATCAGCATTTGGAGCCATATGACCACGGTCATATCCCGACCCACGATAATCTGATAATAATGCTCGATGCTTTTCTGCTACACGAGTCTCCTCATGGAAACTGTCTTCTCTTTTTATTTTTTGGCTCAGCCGATCTGGATTCAGATATTCAGCTACCCATAATGGTGTTTTTGAGACACCAGAATACATAGTGGTGAATCCATTAAAGCATAATGGGTAGCGATCTTTATTTAAGCTCTCTTTGATTAAATAAGGTGGCTCTTGGCGATAAAATTGATTTAGACAAGCTGTATTATTAACCGAACCTGAAAATGGCAGATATGAAGACAACTTTTCTTGACCGAAAGCAATTGCAAAGCTTCCTGCTGCAACAATACCTAATACAGCTTTTACCACAATATTATTCAAACTCAGATTACCTATTCATTCCGTGTTCAACTTCTGGCCCAATGCGTGGGCTTTATTCAAAACCGGCCACAGCTTAACAAGCTATGAATTTGAAGTACATTAAGTGAATTTTCAAGTGAATAAAGGATCTTCGCATTCCGTTCAAATATCACTCAAAATAAGTAACAAATTGTTGTTTTTATAGAATAGTTTTTTAATACTCTTTAAGGTTTTACGTGTATTTGATTGAATTACATCAATTACTTGTGAGATGCTATAAAAGTTATTTAGTAAATTAAAAGAATTGAAAGTGAGGACACTATGAAATTATCACATACTTCTTTGACAGCATTAGTAATGGGTTTATCTTTGGCAAGTGCAAGTGCATTTGCTGAGCCACCAGTTCAAGCTGGCGAAACTTTGGAAAGCCTTTCTAAAGCTAAAGTCGTAACAACAGTGAATGGTCAGCCTGGTACTTTACAAGAAGTATTAGCTAATGGTCAGATGAAAGTTATTTCTGAAGGTGCTACAACACAAGCGCCTGCTGATGCGAAAGCGCCTATTGGAAACTTACCACCTGCTGAAGCAGAAGAAACTGCTCCTCAAGCACAAACTGCAGTTCCAGCTCAACCTGAAGTAAATGCAACTGAAGAAGCGCCTGTAGAAGCACCAGTGGCTGAGTAAGGTATTAGACTTAATAAAAAAACCGCCTTAGAGGCGGTTTTTTTATATCCAAAATTTTAGCAAACGCTTACTCAGATTTCGATCTGGCTTCCCATTTCGACCACGCGATTTGGAGGAATTAAATAGAAATCACTCACAGGACTCGTATTCCGCTGCATTGAAATAAATAATTTTTCACGCCATGGCGCCATTCCTTCTCCCACGGTATGAATCAGACGATCACGTGAAATAAAGAAACTAATTTGCATCATATCAAATTCAAAATTTAACTGCTCATATGCCGCTTTCAGCGCGACTGGAATGTTGGGTTGGTCTTTAAACCCATAATATACAAAAATCCTAAAGAATCGATTATCCATCTTCTCTACACGAATTCTCTCAATATCAGGTACATAAGGTACATCTTTAGTAATGACCGTAATCATCATATTACGTTCGTGTAGAACCTTATTATGCTTAATATTGTGCAACATCGCATGAGGAACGATATTAGGTGTTCCTGTGAGGAAAATTGCATCCCCAGGAACGATCAGAGTTTCATCACTCATCTTGACACTTTGAATAAAGAGATCAATAGGTAACGCATCAGACTCAAGCTTATTAAGTACGATTTGACGGCCATCTTTCCACGTCATTAAAACGGTAAATACAATTGCACCAATCAAGATTGGCACCCATCCACCACCAACAATTTTTAAAGAAGTCGAAGCAACAAAAATGAGGTCGATGATCAATAAAGGCACAGCAAAAAGGGCTACTTTCCAAACAGGCCAGCGCCAAACGCCATAAGCTAAAATCGAAATTAAAATCGTACCACACAGCATAGTCATGGTCACTGCTACACCATAGGCACTGGCAAGATTCGCACTATTTTCAAATAATAAAATGAGAATAATGACTGAAATAAATAATACCCAGTTGATGAATGGGACATAGATTTGTCCTTGTTCAATATCAGAGGTGTGTTGCACGGTTAAACGCGGTAAATAGCGTAATTGGATCGCTTGATTGACCATTGAGAATACGCCCGTAATCACCGCTTGTGAGGCAATCACAGCAGCAGCGGTTGCAAGACCAATCATTGGAAATAAAGCCCAATCAGGGACCAACAGGTAAAATGGGTTCTCAATTGCATTTGGGTCTCGTAAAAGTAAAGCACCTTGACCCGCATAGTTAAAAACTAGACTTGGCAATACAATCACAAACCAAGCAAGCTTAATGGGCATGCGACCAAAATGTCCCATATCTGCATATAGTGCTTCACCCCCCGTCATCGTTAAAATGACGGCACCCATCGTGAGGAATGCAACAAAAGGTTGGTTGATGATAAAGCCAAACGCCCAGTGCGGACTGATCATTGCCAACACGAACGGTGTTTGCATAACACTCCATAAGCCTAATAGTCCAATAGATGCAAACCACAATAATGTGATTGGTCCAAAGAACTTACCCATGGTCGCCGTGCCGTGGCGCTGAATTAAAAACAGTGCTGTTAAAATACCGACGGCCAATGGTAATAACCATTGATTAAACATCGGTGTCGCAATACTTAAACCTTCAATCGCAGATAAAATAGAAATTGCTGGGGTAATAATGCCATCACCAAAAAAAAGTGATGCACCGATAAAGCCCAAGGCAATGAGATAAATTTTGCGCTGATCTGCAATACGAGTTGAACGTAGATTTAAGGCAAGAAGCGACATAATACCGCCTTCACCATTGTTATCTGCCTTCATAATGACTGAGACATATTTAAAGCTGATGGTGAGCATCATGCACCAGAAAATGAGCGACAAAATGCCCAGAACGGTTGCCTCAGTAATTGCAATATGAGCCGTAAGGAAGCATTGACGCAATGCATACAGAGGACTGGTTCCAATGTCACCAAACACCACCCCTAATGCTGCCAATGTTACCGCAGGAAGTGCGGCTTTTTTTGCAGTGCTTTGCATATTTTAGTCTTCATGCATTCGACAGAATTTTTCGGCAATCATATCACTGGCTAAAAACTTTTTCTTTAAATCAATTGTTTCAACTTGGCATCTGCTTTTTTTTTAGTTATCATCGCACGCCTTGGTGAAGTGTCCGAGTGGCTGAAGGAGCACGCCTGGAAAGTGTGTATACGTTAATAGCGTATCGAGGGTTCGAATCCCTCTTTCACCGCCAGAATTTAAAAAACCGAATCATGAGATTCGGTTTTTTTTCGCCTAAAACTTCGCTTTTGGCACGTATCTCGCTTCATTTTACTGTCATCAACATCATGTTAAGTTAATAAAAACAATACTTAAGGAGCTGAACAACCTAACAACGTTATTCAAATAGATGATTTTTGCACACCTATAAAATAGAGAACCTGCTATTCCGGAGATAATATGAATAACAGCGCCAACTATGTAAAACAAATTAAAAATGCAAAACGTGGTGGCTACACACCCACTATCGCTAAAGATGTGAATAAACACAAAATTCAAAAAGCGCTAAGATTAATTGAGCAATGGAGAAAATTAGCACAAGAGTTAAAACCTCAAATGCAATTTGATATGGCTTATACTCTTGAAGAGTGTGCACAAGACCTTGATCGTATTCTAAAAAACAAATAGCTGATCCTATAAAATTTTCTCAAGATGCCTGTACACGCTATGACGGGCATCACTATAAAATGAGGAGAAAAGACGATCAAAAATAAAGCAAAAACAATTCATCCTGCTCAATTTTAATTAATCGATTAATTTTTGACTTGCGTTTTAGTGAAAAAACGCTATTATTCTCTCCACGTTGCCGGCATAGCTCAGTTGGTAGAGCAACTGACTTGTAATCAGTAGGTCCACAGTTCGAATCCGTGTGCCGGCACCATTTTATACTTAGCCTCGCTTTTTAGTGAGGCTTTGTTGTTTTTGATGATTTATTTTTTACTTGCACTCACTTGTACATATCGCACGATCCCCTCTTGATAAAGTTTCGCACACAACTTTGCTGTCATCTTAATTTTTGCCAAATCTAAAACGTGATACGAATGAGCTTGGATGTTATTTTTAAAAATATCACTCTGAATATACGTTGCAAATCCTGCAAATACCTCGTGACTCAAATCTTGAATATGTATATCTCTAAAACCCGTTTGCACTAAGATTGATTGCGTTTCATCGAATGAGTGCAAATGGTTCAGTTGAACGTCAGCTGCTTTTAATAATAATTTAACTTTCAATTGCGCTAGAGGACTCAAAGTATAGAACTTTGAATTCAAAGCAAGATAATGAAATGCTAAGCGTCCTTTTGAATTCAAAACCCCATCTATAGAACGAAGAAATAAATTCAAATTGCTGTGATAAGCAGCATCGATGCAAATTGCCGCATCAAATTTAAATTCAAATGATCTAGATTCTAAATTTAAAAATGTTCCCTGCGAGATCCGATTGACATGAGGTAAAAACTTACGCGTATGATTTACATAATATTCTTGTAATTCAATTCCTTCCAAGTATTCGATTTGAAATTTTTCTTTCCATAAAATTAGGCTAGCACCTTGTCCACAACCTAAATCAATTAATTTATCTTTTGAATTTAAATCAATAGATTGAGCAAGGGTTATTGCGAGTAACTCGCAGGCTTGTGGATAATTCAGCTGGTCAGTTTTCCACAGACCTAAATTACTCCAAGCACAATTACGGTAATCCCCCAATAAAGCTGCATTGATCGCATATTTATGTCGAGGGGCTTTCATCCATGCTTGGAGCTTCTTCATTCAATCCCTTAATATCCTAACTCTGGTGCAACCTGTACCTTAGGCTTTAAACCTAAAAATGGTAACGGCGCATCGAGTAATTTTGCTATATCCATTGCTGAAGTCACCGCTGACTCCAAAATTGGTAATCCATCACATGACCAAGAGCCACAATAAAATACTTTACGACCTTGTTGTTGGTGAAGAGCATTCAACTCATGCGTTAGTGGTAGAGTATGTCGGTCTACAACAGCTCTAGTGAGTTTCACTTTATGTATTACTTTTTTAGGATCAATCTCAATTACTGGATTCCAAGTTTGAAAAACAGGAGATTTACCCACTAATGTTGGCTCAATCGAATTCAGCCAAACAGTGAAATGCTGTTTAGTAAATTTACGATCCATCATATAACTCAATACGCACCAATCTTTACGC
This sequence comes from Acinetobacter sp. ANC_7553, assembly GCF_056779895.1. Classification (NCBI taxonomy): domain Bacteria; kingdom Pseudomonadati; phylum Pseudomonadota; class Gammaproteobacteria; order Moraxellales; family Moraxellaceae; genus Acinetobacter; species Acinetobacter sp. ANC_7553. The sequence goes on from NZ_JBWYIV010000018.1 coordinate 35,986, forward strand.
TTCACAGGCATTACCACTGAATCAGTATGAATGACCAATTCACCATCAACAAACTTAAATTGTTTGAGAAGTGCAATATCATCCGCAAACTGTTCAGCATCTAAAAACTCATGAACTTTTGTTGTTGGTGTCGCGACAATCACGCGATCAAATAAGTCAGATTCACCTGCTTCATTTTCCACATAGACTAAATCACCTTGCTCTTGTACACGAGTAATGGGCTGCCCACTTCTTAAATCGATATCTTCCAGCAATTTATCAACGAAAGCTGGCGTCCCACCTTGAATTCGAAGGAGTGCATCTCCATCCGTCAGTTGGCGTAAGAAAATCAACAATGGTTTTGCTGGCCATTCACCAATGGTTTTTGCATCACATGTACAAATGGTAAATAGGACAGGCATGACTGCCCCATTCCAAAATACTTCTTCTATTTGGTTATATTTAACGAACTCATCTAAAGTGATATCTTGATTTTTAGATTTAAAAAACTGCTTCAATGCAGATCTAAGTTGTAACATCCCTTTCACTAAACGGATGCCATATTGCTTTAATCCTTTTCGATTGTTAATGATTGGAAAGTTGCCTATGCGTGAACGTGATGTTGTCAGCCAAGTTTCGATTTTATCTTCAAATAACCAGCTACATGACATATATGTACGTACTGGAAAAGTGTTGAGACCCAAATGTGTGGCAAGACTCAATGTATTTTTCCAGAGCATTGGATTCATGACACGTAATGGCGAATCAATAATCCCACCTTCATACTCAAGACTATAACTATCCATACCACGCCCTGGAAGCGCCTCGAAAACTGTGATCTGGTGACCAGCATCCTTGAGAATTCTCGCAGTTGCCAACCCTGCCATACCACTTCCAATCACTGCAATTTTCAAAATTATGATCCAAGCATTAAAAATTTTTTTAATTATGCGATAGAACACTTTGAAACTTGCTATTAAAAACTTCCAGATTTTATTTGTTTTTGATTAATTTTTAATCAAATAAATTTACGTAAAATTCTTGCTACACTATTCATCATACGCTAAATATTTAATACACTTGTATTTTTTAAGAAATTAAAAAATATGTTTAAAAACAAAATAGATATTTTCACCAATAATTTAATTTTTTAGTTTACAGCTTAAAAAAAATGCATTATCATTGTTTTGAAAATGAGAACTACATCACATTAATAAGAAGCACAAATAGAATGTGATCTAGAAAATAAATATAAATTACAGCGTATAAGGACCTCTGTTGTGTGGGATAGAGGTCCTTTATTTTTTTAAAATGATGATCACAAAAAAAGCGGAAATGATATTTCCGCTTTTGTCGTTCCAATTAACGTGCAATTTCACCAAATTTACCATTATTGAAATCATGAAAAGCTTGAATGATTTCTTCTTTGGTGTTCATGACGAATGGTCCATGCCCTTGAATTGGCTCATTTAGTGGCTCACCTGTAAGCACTAAAAATTGTGTATCTTTATATGCTTGCAATTGAATTGCTGCCTCACCATCACGAGCAAACATCACAATTGAACTGTCTAGAACTTTTTGAGTCCCATTAATTACGAGTTCACCATTCAACACTACAACCAATACATTGTGATCTACAGGAACATGTATGAATGTTTCATACTCAGCTTTAAGCTGACCATCCCACACATTTATTGGAGTAAATGTTTCAGCAGGACCATAATGACCACCAAACTCACCCGCAATTACACGGATGTGACCAGCATCATCATCCATGGTAATTGTTGGAATATCATGAGATGTGATCGCTTGATAACGTGGTTGAGTCATTTTATCTTTGGCTGGTAGATTGACCCAAAGCTGTGCCATTTCAAGAATTCCACCTTTTTGAGCAAATTCAGGAGAATGAAACTCTTCGTGAACCAATCCAGCCCCAGCAGTCATCCATTGCACATCTCCTGCCTCGATAACACCACCACCGCCACTGGAATCCTTATGTGCCAAACCACCTTGATAGGCGATAGTCACTGTTTCAAATCCGCGATGAGGATGTGAACCAACACCTAACTGACGTGTCGTTGGCTCAAAGTGATGTGGTGCACCGTAATCTAATAACAAAAAAGGACTAAGTGCTTGACCTAACCGATCATAAGAAAATAAGTTACGCACTGGCAGACCATCACCAACCCAATGTGTATGTTGGTTACGATAAACCCCAATTACTCTTTTCATCTTTTACTCCTATATTCGATAGGATGAACATGCGCTCATTTTAGACTTTGCACAGAAAATAAAAAGAGCTTTACTGCCACACAGATTCCTATTTTTATGATTATAAAAATCTAAATTAATTCATATATGTGACTATTCACTGAAATTTTAAATTCATGATTACAATATTCCTATTAATAAGACTAATTATCCTAAAAATGGTCACAAATTTATCTCATTTTCAGTCTAATATAACTGGTGACTGAATACGAGTTCATTGATACGTATTCACACTTACTAACATCATAGAGGCTAATAATAATGGGCAAACCTTACGTTCGTTTAGATAAAGATAATGCAGTAGTGCTTTTAGTCGATCACCAAACAGGTCTTCTTTCTCTTGTACGTGATATCGATCCTGATAAGTTTAAAAACAATGTTTTAGCACTCGCAGCAGCAGCAAAATACTTTAACTTGCCGACAATTTTAACAACAAGTTTTGAAGATGGTCCTAATGGTCCACTCGTTCCAGAATTAGTTGAAATGTTCCCTGATGCTCCATATATCGCGCGTCCAGGTCAAATCAATGCTTGGGATAACGAAGATTTTGTAAATGCTGTTAAAGCGACAGGTAAAAAACAACTGATCATCGCTGGTGTTGTGACTGAAGTATGTGTTGCATTCCCTACACTTTCAGCTCTTGCTGAAGACTTTGATGTATTCGTGATTACTGATGCATCTGGTACATTCAACCAAATTACGCGCGATGCTGCATGGAACCGCATGTCTCAAGCAGGTGCTCAACTTATGACATGGTTTGGTGCTGCAGGTGAGTTACATCGTGACTGGCGTAATGATATCGAAGGTTTAGGTGCTTTATTCGGTGAGCATATTCCTGACTATAAAAACTTAATGGTTAGCTATGTAAAGAACACCACTAAAAAATAATATTTAATAAAAGCGACCTTTGGGTCGCTTTTTTTTTACCATATTCAAAACCCAAGATGATTTCTTGAACGGCTTAGTTTAACCTATGCTTAAACTTTATCGGATCAGGCGTCGAGGTGAAAATTGCATTCATTTGATGACTATTACTATTTTTATTTGGTCGTTAAATACGGCGGTTTCAGTGCTGCTAGTGACGCGTCAAATATAACTAAATCAAAGCTTAGTCGACGTATTTTAGAACTCGAAGCAAAATTTAATGTCACACTCATTCAACGTTCTACTCGCCATTTCAAAGTAACGCCTTTAGGTCAAGAATTTTTTCAAGAATGTGAAAAAGTAATCAACCAAGCTGATTGCGCTCATAATGTTTTACTTAAACAGAAAAGTGAACCTCAGGGTCTAGTTAAAATTAGTTGCCCACCCGTAATGATGCGTTATCAAATTCGCTCTTTACTCAATGATTTTTTGAAGCGCTATCCACAAGTTCAAGTCGAGATGGAATTAACCAGCCGACGCGTAGATGTATTGCACGATGATATTGACTTGGCGATCAGAACTAATTTTTCTGCCAATGAAGACTCCACCATCGTGGTTCGTGATGTCATCAAAACCACTCATTGTTTAGTGGCAACCCCTGAGCTTTTACAGGGTCGCGTTTTAGAATATCCAACTGAAATCAATGATTTTCCAACAATTGTTTTAGGCACTCAAAAAACTCATTATCAATGGAATTTGCACCGAATTGAAGGGCATGATCTCATTGAAATTCCATTACAACCACGTATTAAAAGTAATGATTTGGCTGGTGTGTATTATTCAGTAATGGATGGATTAGGTATTGCAGATCTACCTTATCTTACAGTGCAAAAGGATTTGGCAGCAGGACGGCTTATACACATCTTGCCTGACTGGTGCTCAAATATAGGGACTGTGCAACTCGTTTATGCATCACGTAAAGGACAACGACTCGTGATGGAAAAACTCATCGACCACTTGGTTGAAGGTTTACGACAAGCAGCACAAAATCAAGAAGGTTATGCCTCTTAATAAAAAACCAGCACATCGTGCTGGTTCTTTACTTTTCAACTTAATTTAGATCTTACCAACAAGATCGATTGATGGTGCAAGTGTAGCATCACCTTCTTTCCATTTCGCAGGACATACTTCGCCTGGGTGAGCATGAACATATTGAGCCGCTTTCACTTTGCGAAGAAGTTCTTGAGCATCACGACCAATACCACCTGCATTAATCTCTACAATTTGAATTTTTCCTTCAGGATCAATTACAAATGTACCACGATCTGCCAAACCTTCAGATTCAATCAATACATCAAAGTTTTTAGACAATGTCCACGTTGGGTCACCAATAAGTGGATACTGAATTTTACCAATCACATCAGAAGTATCATGCCAAGCTTTATGTGTGAAATGAGTATCTGTAGATACACCATAAATTTCTACACCTAACTTTTGGAATTCAGCATAGTTATCAGCAAGATCGCCTAATTCTGTTGGACATACAAATGTAAAATCTGCAGGATAGAAAAAGACAACAGACCATTTACCTTTAAAATCTTGCTCAGAAACTTCAATGAACTCACCATTTTGATAAGCAGTTGCATTGAATGGTTTGACTTCAGTATTGATTAAACTCATGTGTTTTCCTCTATTTCTTTGTGAGAGTGTTGCTTCATTGAAATAGAGAATACAAAAGATGATTAAATTGGTAAAACCGAAAGTATTTATAAAAACAATCGAATTTCTAGATTTAAAAGTTAATATATTTCTTTAAGAGAATGAATCAAATATAAAACACTGTTTATTTTTTGAAATTTATTCAATTGGTTTCAAATTTTTGAAAATAATACTTGTCTTTTTTCATCCCAAAGAGAAAGATCATTCACTCTGTATGATCATAAACAATTCGAGTAATATCCATTGGGCTTAACCTCACACTATGAAAGCTCACTGTTCGAGGCTTACGATTCACCATCTTTTCCCGAGATCATTAATCAAGCGCTGATCTATTTCTATAATCATTATATGAAACGATTGAAAATCTTGCTGCTCTAGCTCATTAAACTTCCTCTTTTGCATTAACCTGATGATAAGATCGATTAAAATAGACAAGACTTTCCTCTTGCGAGCTTTGTTGAATAGCTACAACTCGGCAAATAAAAATACTGTGTGTGCCCACTTGTTGAATTTGCTCAATCTCACAATCAAAACTGACTAAAGCGTCCTTTAAGACCGGGCAACCTGTTTTCAATTTACCCCATTGGGCTAATCCAAAACGTTGTTCTGCACTCAATTGACTCGATGCAAAAGCATTTGAAAGAGACTCATGTTGAGAACTGAGCACATTGACAGATAAAACTTTGTTCTCAATAAAATACTGATGAGATCGGGATGATTGATTCATACACACCAAAAGTGTAGCAGGTGAATCAGTAACGCTACATACAGCAGACGCCGTGAAACCATGCTGTCCTGTTTCACCAGCTGTTGTAATAATATTGACTGCAGTGGTTAATAAAGACATTGCGTTTCTGTAGTCTGAAGCTTCAACCATTTTTCTCTTCTCAAATATAAACTGCTAAACTCGTGCGAACCTAGGATATAGGTGATTGCACAGATGATCCATCTTGAATGTAGAAAATAAACACAGCTAAAGCACTAATTTCTTAGTTTAAGATCGCTGAACCCGTGCTTAAGGCTTCAAGTTTGTCACGTCCCTCGTGACGAGACAGTGGTATCATTCCACAGTTGGTTGAAGGGTATAGCTTATCAGCATCGACAAATTGCAAAACTTTACGCAAAGTGTTCACCATCTCGTCAAGTGTTTCAATTTGATTGGTTGCCACATCGATTGCACCGATCATGACTTTCTTCCACGAATCAGTTCAATAAGATCCATGGATATATGTGAGTTTTGCACTCTAAAGAAATGATGCCCCAACTTAGATTTTTGTAGTATCGGGAGTGACGTTTCAAAAGGACGCCGTTCATTACTCAAAATTCGTTTCCCATTTTTATTATCTTTCATAGAATAACTTTAACAAATATGTATGGCGGTTTCACATTTCAAATTTTCAAGCGCTAGCTCAAGAATAGCAATTCTCTAGACAAATCAAAATTAGCTTTGTATCAAATTACTCAAGGTCATAAATAGAAACCAATCAAGTAGCGATCTAACGTCGCTCGAATTACGAGTCTATAAGTTCTATGATGAACTGTGCTCAGATTATTCACGGTATATTTACTTAAGACCAATCAAAATAATTCGATCAATAAACCTATCATGACTACCTAAAAAAAAGAGCCTAGATAGTGAATCTAGGCTTCTCTTATTTTTATGCTGGGATACTTGCTACTATATCCTCTCGAGACCAGAGTCTGTGATTTTGTATCGCTTTCTTAAATTTATCTTGATGATCTTTAAAGGTTTTACTACTAAAAATAGCATCATTTATGAAAAATATTTTTAAATCATAATCTTATATAGATTATTAAATCCCAAGAAAAAAGATCGGCCATCTAAGTTTATTTCAAATACTTCACCTGATTCGACTTCAACTTGTTTATAAACTTCTACAAGAATTTGCCCTCTCATCGTATTTTGAACTTTATGAAATGGGATAATGTTAATTCGAATGGTTTCACCATTCACTGCTTTTGCTGTAGTCCAGCCATTAGAGATATTCATTTTCACTTACTCATTAATGAGCTCATGTAAAATTAAAAATAATATTAAATATTTAAATCGAGAGTATGGATTCTGATATCGAAGAGGCTCAAGCCTATAATTCAAATTACAATTTTACATTAGCATGTATTTAATTATAAAAAGCCCACAATGAGATTGTGGACTTCTAAGATCGGCATGGTGCGAGTTCATGCTCTGCGTTAACTGTTTAGATATCATAGATATTAAAATCTATAAATTGAGAATACGCAATTCTAAGTTCTATCTAAACACTTCCGTTTCGCTTACGGATTCGATCAACAACGATTATACCATAAAAAATATTTTATGGTTTAATTTTAATATTTAAATGAGCTGGTAAATTTTACCAGTATTTAAACTATGAAAATTTAAATCAAAACTAGGTCTTATATTTTCATTATCAACAGTGATAAATTTAATATTTATTTGAGATAAGTTCGAAGCATGCTGCGAAGTATTAAATGTACCTATCACTGCATATTTAACTTCAAACTGATCTTTCACCTCAATTAATGAGGTATTCATGAAATAGCTACAATATCACTTGCTTGTAAGCCACGCTGACCTTGTTGCACAACAAATTGAACTCGCTGTCCTTCGACTAGATTCTTGAAACCATTTGCTCGAATTTCACTAAAATGAGCAAATACATCTTGACCATTATCTACAGCGATAAATCCGAAACCCTTAGTTTCGTTGAACCACTTAACTGTACCAGTTGTTAAATTAGACATCATTTATTTCCTATATTATGTAATGAATAATTAGAAAATAATTTTGAAGATAGACTTTTAATAGAATGAAAGATGTAATTAATATCAGATCAAAATAAAATTAGTAAACAATAAAATTATAATTCTAGAAAACCAATATAACACATATTTAATTGATTTATTGATTTAATTTTCTTTAATAAAAAAACCTAACTACAGATCGACCGCAATTAGGTTGTAAACTTTTAAATTAGTTTTTAATTGGTAGCGGGAGCTGGATTTGAACCAACGACCTTCGGGTTATGAGCCCGACGAGCTACCAGACTGCTCCATCCCGCATCAACAAGTGCATTTGTACGCTAATTTGAGATATATAGCAATCTAAATAATTTATTTTTATCAAAAACTATAAAATCATTATCGTTACTAGATAAATTATTCAGATAATTCTGTTTTAAATTTTTGATGTAAAGACCTATACAAATTGAGTTTAAATTTTTCATTATTTAGTAATAATGTCGACTCTTCAGCCCAAGTAGCCTTTCCCACATCTAAACCAGAATGATTCAATGCCCAATCAGATATATACCCATAGATAAAAGAGTTATCAGCAAAGACCCATTTTACGATCTTATTTTGCTCATTCAGAAACACCTTATATGTAGGTAATGAACCAAAAAAACTAAATTTAGTGTATATATATTTGTAATGTTCGTTCATAGAATTATTTTTTAAAAAAAGATGAACCATAATAGCAGTTTTATGTGTTTTAACTCATAAAAAAAACATCGCTTGTAAAATCAATTCGAGGTTGATTTTAAAATACGGATTCACTTTTTTCATAAAAAAATTAATGATCACATGAAGGTCTTCTCGATCACTTTTTCAAGAATAATTTTAGAATTAATGTTGGCTATACCTTTAATTTTGTTTAACTTATTAATAATAAACTGGGAAAACCCATTTAAATCCTTGGTGGCCACAAAGAGAACGTAATTCGAATCCCCTGTAATGATAAAAGCATTGATCACTTCATCAAAATTACGAATCTGGCTCAGAAAATGCTGATGATCTGATTCGGTCAGCTGATTGAGTTTAATTTCGACAATCGCCTCAACCTGAATACCCAATTTTTCATAATTAATTTTTGCTTGGTATTTTTCGATGACTCCATTGTTTTCTAAAATTTTGACACGGCGATGGCAAGCTGAAGCAGAAAGATTCACTAAATCTGCCAATTCCTGATGACTTAGTCGTGCATTTTGTTGTAACAGTCTTAAAATTTTATGATCAATGAGGTCTAAATTCATTCCTAAATATCATCCTGATTTTTTATATTTAATTCGAATACTATCCAGTTTTCATGCAATTTCAAGCATGATTATCGGATAAATATGAAAAAATGCCGTGATAAAATCGAATGAAATAACACGGACTAAGTTAGGTTAAAAATGATTACCTTAGATCAATGCAAAGCATGGGATGCTCAAGACAAACTAAGCCACTTAAAGAATGAATTTGCTTTACCTGAGAACACCATTTATTTAGATGGAAATTCCCTTGGGGCACGCCCTAAATCTGCTTTAACACGTGCTCACGAAGTGGTCAGTCAAGAGTGGGGAGAAGATCTCATCAATAGCTGGAACAAAGCGGATTGGTGGGGATTATCGACTCGGTTAGGTGATAAGGTGGCTCAGCTCATTGGGGCAAATCCAGGCGAAACGGTGATCTCTGATTCAACCACACTCAACTTATTTAAAGCACTCTCTGCTGCTGTCAAAATCCAAGCTGAAATCGCTCCTGAACGTAAAGTGATTATTGCGGAAAAGGACGTCTTCCCGACTGACCTATATATTATTGAAGGTTATATTGACCTTGTTCAAAAAGGCTACCAACTGGTTTTAATCGAACATCCTGATGAATTAGAAACCACTCTGAAAGCCCATCAAACGGCAGTTGTGGTGTTGTCACATATCAATTACCGCTCAGGCTATTTCTATGACATGAAACAGGTCAATCAAACGATTCATCAACATAACGCTTTGGTCATCTGGGATCTATGCCACTCTGCAGGCGCTGTTCCAATCGATTTAAACAAGACCCAAAGTGATTTTGCCGTAAGTTGCACATATAAATACCTTAATGGTGGACCAGGTTCTCCTGCCCTCATCTGGGTACATGCAAAACACCAAAATAAATTTTGGCAACCTCTTTCAGGATGGTGGGGGCATCAACGTCCTTTTGATATGGCTGATCACTACGAGCCAGCTCAAGGCATTCGTCGTTTTTTATGTGGCACCCAAAGCATTTTGTCCATGAGTTTGATCGAATGTGGTTTAGATGTGTTCTTAAAAACTGACATGCAAAAGATCCGAGAAAAATCTCTAAATTTAACAGATCTCTTTATTCAATTGGTTGAACAGGAATGTGCTGAATTTGGTTTTGAGTTAATTACACCAATCGATCATTTACAGCGTGGTAGTCATGTGAGTTATTGCCATGAACACGGTTATGCCATTGTCCAAGCGCTTGTTGCACGTGGTGTGATTGGAGATTACCGAGAGCCAGCCGTGCTCAGATTCGGGGTCACACCTTTGTACCTAAGCCATGAAGACATTTGGCATGCTGTTCAACATCTTAAACAAGTGATGCTGAATAAAGAATGGAAAAATGAAAAATATTCGGTGCGAGGTCAAGTAACTTAATTCAGTTACTCACTTTACATCACCATGGCCAGGAGGGCTTATGAGTAACTTCGATAAAATTCAAACACGCGAAGCAGGATTACATAAAAAATTAACCGCTAAACAAATGGGCATGATTGCAATAGGCGGTGCCATAGGCACTGGTCTATTTATGGGTAGTAAATTTGCCATTAGTTTTGCAGGACCTGCTGTCATTCTAAGCTATGCGATCGGCGGATTAATTGCTTTTGCACTAATGGCTTGCCTGGCAGAAATGACTGTACAACACCCCACTTCAGGCTCGTTTGGTGCTTACGCTGAACATTATATCAACCCACTTTCTGGTTTCTTAGTTCGTTATAGCTACTGGGCATGTATCGTGTTGGCTGTAGGCACAGAAATTACCGCCGTGGCTGACTATATGAAACTTTGGTTTCCTCATGTCGGTTCAGGTATTTGGATCGTATTTTTTTCAACCGTACTTCTCGCAGTAAATGCTTATAGTGTCAAAGCATTTGGCTTAGTTGAATATTGGTTTTCGACGATCAAAGTATTTGCCATCATTGTGTTTATTCTGTTGGCAATAGGTATTTTGACGCAAGATCCAAATCCTCATCAAGCGCTAACTCACAATCTCACTGCACATGATGGCTTTATGCCAAATGGATTTAAAGGTGTTTGGATTGGTGTCATTATTTCTATTTTTAGTTATCTCAGTATCGAAATGATCGCGGTTGCTGCAGGTGAAGCCAATGATCCTGAAAAAGCAGTTAAATACGCTTTCAAAAGCACTGCGATTCGCTTATTTCTATTTTATTTACTATCGCTGAGTTTAATTGTCACTCTCGTTCCATGGACTCAATTGATAGCACCAGGTGCAACCAGTCCTTTCGTGTCTGTTATGCAAATTGTCGGCATTCCTTTTGCTGATCATATTTTAAACTTCATTGTGATTGTGGCAGCACTGTCCGCAATGAACAGCATGTTATATATCTCAACGCGTATGTTATTCAGCTTGTCACGTTCAGGAGATGCACCTAAGCTGTTTGGTAAAATTCGTAAAAATGGGGTGCCCATCAATGCCTTGCTACTTTCGGCAACAGGTATTGCCGTGGCGAGTATTGTATATAGCATTAATCCCGAATCAGCATTTCCAATCATGATTGCACTGTCCATGTTTGGAGCTTTATTTACTTGGGGGGCGATCTTTGCCACACACTACTTCTTTAGAAAGAACTTAGCAAAAAATAATATCCACCTCAAATACAGCATTCCTGGTAGTCGTTATATTTCCTTTATTGGTTTGTTTGCCATTCTTGCAATCACGCTTACCACATGGTTTACGCAAGAATTTAAATCAACTCTCCAGTTTGGCGTGCCTTTTATCGTGATGTTAATCATTTTCTATCAAATGAAGAAATCATCCTTAAAGCATCAATTAACTGAAAATGAACAAGCCTAGTAAAGGAGCTGTAAATCATGCTCTATGACAACTCGCAAACTGTGACGGATGAAAATCAGATCTTGTCTGATTTTCAAAAAATGAGCCAAGCGACTTATAAGCAACACCATCATATTGCCGATTTACAGTACGACTTTCAGCGAAGATCTACACTTGATTTTTTCCCCACACCTGTTGCCACCAATACTACTGTTATTTTTATACATGGTGGTTATTGGCAATGGTGTGAAAAAAGGGATTTTGCCTTTGTTGCTGAATTTGTTTTACAGCAAAATGCTCAATGTGTGTTGGTTGAATATGATTTAGCGCCTCAAAGTAGTTTAAATCTGATTAATCTACAAATTCGCAAAGCGCTCGATTATATCCACAAACAAACTTGGATCAGCCCCAATGTCATTGTGGTTGGACATTCTGCTGGTGCCCATTTGGCTGCTTTAAATTTAGATCATCCCTTGATTTGTTCAGCGATATTACTCAGTGGTATCTATGACCTAAAACCGATTCAAGAAACGCATTTAAACAAGGCTTTAAATTTATCTGAGCTAGACATTAAAAACTTAAGTCCAGTTGAACATTCTACGCACTTTGCTAAGCCCTGTACGATTGCGTATGGACTCGATGAGTTACCAGAACTGAAATGGCAAAGCCAAAAATATTATCAATTTCGGCAGCAACTAGAGCCTGAATTCACGCATCTCTTGAGTTTTGCAGACACCAACCACTATTCCATTTTGGAACGATATTTTCAATCGACAAAGACCACCTAATTTCTACTCAGCTTTAATCAGCAGAATTACCAGCTTAATTTATATTTAGTCACACGGATGTTACTATGTCAAAACCATGCTTTTACAAGCTATTGCTTTCCTGCACCTTTATTTTTTCAAATCTTACATTTGCCGAGATAACACTCATTGATGAACAGCAAATTTTGAGTGAATCAGATCGTTTAAAACTCACCACGTCTGGTAGTATTCGTCTACAAGCCTTAAATTTCGATCATTACGATCAATCTAACGAAAATCAGAAATATCGCAGAGATGGTTATAGCTCAAATAGCCGTATGTATGCCAATGCTGATTATGCATGGAATGAACGTTTGCATTTAATTGCAGGCTATCAAAACTATATCAATCTTTCCAAGATGCTGGATTGGGACGGTCATTACCGTTCCTCTGATGAAAACATCACCACCGAACAGGCGTATATTGGTCTGCGTGATTCAGCATACGGTACCGTTAAATTTGGAAAAATCTATAGTATTTATTACGACATTGTAGGCGCCAAAACTGACCTATGGAATTACTCAACCTTGGCTCAGCCCCAAACGTGGAGCCCTGTCGCTTATACAGATGGTACGCAAGCAGCTCATAAAACTTTACGTTATGAGTTCAAAACAGATAAAGCAGACTTATATGCCAGCTATTTGTTCAAGGATAGTACGACGGTCGCAGATACGGATGTGCAATATCAACGTAAAAATGGTGCCGAATTGGCAGTTGATGTGCATTTAAATAAAAATTTAAGTTGGGCGACCTCATGGAAGTACAACAATGCTAGTCTGAATAATCAACAAGATAAGCATGATTTAAAGCAAGAAATTTGGGCAAGTTCATTATTTTATTTTGATGGAAAATGGATGCTTAGCTTTGGCGCTGGTTGGTATAAAAATCTAGTTCCAAATTTTGATGCTTACAGTGAATCGAGCGATTTTCAACTTCAATCATTGCTGAATACTGAGGCTTATGGCGTTGAATTTTATGCGGGACAGCACTTCAAGATTGAAGAATACGGTATCAAATTCATTCAGCCCTATATCATGGGAAATCAACTTGAATATACCAATGGCTCAGAGTTTAAACGCCGTGATCTCGGTGTTGGTATAGCAGCTAGATTTAACCATGGTTTTGGATTTGATTATGAACGTTTATATACACATGATACGTTCCAAACCCCAGATATGCATTTATTCCGTTTACGTTATGAATGGTAAATTCTAATTTTAGGTTAACTATCCTTCAAAGCCTTGTTATTTAAAAAGGCTTTGAAGGATCACTCATGGATTCGCATCAAATCTCAATAAGTTGTAGCGTTATACAAAGTCTTTAATAAATTTTATTTAATGCATAACATTTCAATTAACTTAATATTTTTAGAAAGTTGCATTGACATGGGTTCAAAATAAATCGTATCGAATGAATTATTATCATCTACGGCTTTACCTTGCGGCGTAAAACGCTGGCTTTTGACATAGGCTCTGGCTTTATTTTGACAATCAATTTGATGAACGGCTTGTATGTAGCCCTTGGGTTTGATGTTTAATGAGGGTACGCCATGTTCATACACATATTTATAGTCAATTTCAAAAATATGAGGGGCTTGATTGAGTGATTTAATGGTCGTTTTATCAATATAAGACCAGCCTGCATCATCTCGATCAAACACGGTCCATTGTGGTGATTTTGCTAAGCTCATGCTACTACACAGCACAAAAGTTAAAAACATGATTCCTTGTTTCATTCAACTGTCCCTAATTCAACTATGAATAAACGTTTTACTATATCATCATAAAAACAAAAAACCCTTTGTTATACAAAGGGTTTTTAACTATTTAAATATATGATCTAGAACGGAAGTCCACATACAAAATAATATACATGTTATATTTCATACACTTATAAATTTTTATCTTAATTTTGTAAATTTAACATATAATAAATTTAAGTAGAAGAGAAAGATTTAGCATGTAACTTTACACTTTCTTTATTTCATCCAATACAATAGTTAATTCCAGTAATCATGATTTCACGTTGTCATAATGAACCTAGCATTTGAAGCACCGACCAATTTTCTAGAGCAAATCGAGCTCTTGCAAAGTTCTCATGCATCGAATACAGCAAATGAATATAAAAAGAAGATTGGGCAATACTTTACTTCAAGTGAAGTCGCCAAATTCATGGCTTCCCTGATTACTGTTAACAACTTAGAAAGACCTTATAAAATATTAGAATCCTGTGCAGGTTTAGGTATTTTAGGAATAAGTACTATATTGTATTTGGTTTCTAAAGGTGCACGTAAGATCCATTTAGATGCTTATGAGCTAGATGATGCTACTGCCTTAACACTTATTAAAAATTTAGAATTACTTAAAACTTATTTATTACATATAGATTTTACTTTTAATGTGTTTGAAGAAGATTTTCTTTTGTCAGATATAACTCAAGATGGCTTTGTTGCACAAAGATTTGAAAGGCAAAGCCCATCTGCTGTAGTAAATGCCATTCTCCCTTCTTTACCCCATGCTCCCTGTTGGTCGTTATTTTCCCACTGAATAAAAACTACAGACTTTGTTAAGTATCCAATAAAACTATACTTTTCCGCATCATCCTTAAATGAAACTTGACTATTTTTACCAAAAATTAATGACATTTCAGCTCCTTTAGTTGTCTGCTTCACTACAAACTATTTATAGCTTTAATAATCTGTAGTGAAGTAATATTTATATAGAGGACAATTTTATTTTTTCAATTATTTAAATATAATTTTTATCAATAACTATTGATATACTTTGAAAATCTAAATAAGGAATCTCATATACATTCTCATCCTCAAATCCTACAGCTAACACTTCTTTAAATTTATCAAAATCATATATTTGAGGAATAGAATCTTGTTCTAAATTATCTCTGATTTTTCGAGTCTTCGAGATTAACAATAAATACTGATAATCTTTATTAATCTCTTGTGTTTTTCCTAAGGCTTTGTTGCACAAACCTATCTGTAAAGGGTTTTTCAGCGATATAATTTTCAAATGAAGAAGCCTGCACACAAAATCTACCGTACAACCAATTGGCCCGCATATAACCGAGCACTCATGAGTCGCGGAAATATTGCCATTTGGTTTGATCCTGCTACGCAATGGTATGCTCCATCAAAAGGCAAACAAGGGCGAAATCAAACCTACTCCGACGCAGCCATCCAATGCTGCTTAATGATTAAATCCTTATTCCGTCTGTCTTTACGTATGGTCACTGGCTTTGTGCAAAGTCTGATTAAACTTTGCGGATTAAATTGGATAGCTCCAGATTACACCACGCTTTGTAGAAGACAAAAGCATATTGATATTGTAATCAGCTACCAAAAAAGTAGCGATGGGCTGCATCTACTCATGGACTCTACAGGCATGAAGTTTCTAGGTGAGGGCGAATGGAAACGCAAGAAACATGGACCTGAATATCGTCGCCAATGGCGTAAACTTCATATTGGTATAGATGCTAAAACTCTACAAATACTAGCAGTTCAGCTTACAACCAATAATATCAGTGATTCACAGGTGCTTGGTGATTTACTTAATCAGATTCCACAAGATGAGCAGATTAACTCTGTTTATACCGATGGAGCTTATGACACCAAGCAATGCCGTCAGGTCATTGCAGATCGGCAAGCGCATGCGGTGATTCCACCTAGAAAAAATGCGAAACCATGGAAAGATACAAAGAGTAGCTCGCTAGAGCGAAATGAATTACTTCGAGCAATTAAACGTTTAGGCAGGACACTATGGAAAAAATGGTCAGGCTATCATCGGCGAAGTTTGGTTGAAACTAAGATGCATTGCATCAAATTATTAGGAGATAAACTCAGTGCAAGGAGTTTTGATAGCCAAGTGAATGAGATCCATGCACGTGTAGCAGTCCTTAACAGATTTACGGAATTAGGTCGACCACTTACCCAAGTTACGCCTTAAATTTGGCTCAATTAGGGGCGCTTTGCATTTCAAATCTTTGTGCAACAAAGCCGTGTCCAATTAAAAGAAGAATCTATGTCCAGTACGATATACTATTAAGTGTCCAATTGGGCAAGAATATGCAACTGATTTGAAAGGCTCATAATTACTCTGTATTTTTGTATAAATAATATATATATATTATATTTAATAATTAGTCTTTTGTACATACTATTGTGTTATATTTAACTTTAAAAATTTTTTATAGCTTCACTCTAAGTAAAATTTAACCATTGCTTTGCAATCCGATCCATTGATTAATGTATTTATACCCCTTTTCTTCACACCATGAATATTTTAGTACAGTTGAATCAAATACCCACCCTTTAAAAGTACTCGTCCCTTTGCCAAATGGATTAATATCGCAAATATTGATTTCAATAA
Organism: Acinetobacter sp. ANC_7553; assembly: GCF_056779895.1. Classification (NCBI taxonomy): domain Bacteria; kingdom Pseudomonadati; phylum Pseudomonadota; class Gammaproteobacteria; order Moraxellales; family Moraxellaceae; genus Acinetobacter; species Acinetobacter sp. ANC_7553. The sequence continues at coordinate 52,877 of NZ_JBWYIV010000018.1, forward strand.
TATCCATATCTAACAAAATGCATTTATCTATTATCTTATTAATGTAATGATTTCCTTTAGCATTCTCACCCACTAGAATCACCAAGGCTCTCATATTCTTTAACTCTATATTTAAAAAATCTTCAAGATCATCATCACTCTTCCTCATTATCTTGAGTAGATCAGCTTTATCATAAAATCCATGGCAAGAGTTGTTCGAGATGCTGAATTTAACAATCATGGCTCTTTCAAGATCATCAACATCATAGCAAAAATATATACCCTTCAAATAAATACTCCTTATTTATTAAATAATCGTTTAATTTGTAATTTTTATAATAAAAAGAGGTGCTTATAGAAGCACCTCTTTCGTGTATCAATTATTTACTTGCATTCATAACTATTGTGGTCATTTATATTTCCAGATACATAGTTAATTTTTTTAGGATAAATACATATTGGTAATGTGCGATTAGTTTGCCCAGATTTTGCAATTAATGTATTTGGTTCTTTACCATTTTCAACCCAATCAACCAATGTATAAAAAAGCTGGTCCAGTTCTAATAAAGCAACATCCGCTTGATTATTCGAGGTTCCATTTCCGAAACTATGTCCCATTCCTGGAATGAAATAGGTTTTTATAAATTTATCTACATTATCTGCACCCATCTTTTCTTTAACTCTTTCAATATATTGCATAGTACCTTGAGGCATAATAACCTCGTCCGACATACCATGATATATTACAAGTTTTCCGTTTCTTTTATTGAATTCAGTTAGATCTGGATTATCAGTATTTATATGAGAGAATTTATCTTGAAGCTCCAAGCCTCTACTTTGTACGAAATTTAATTTTTCATAGGTAATGTCTTTCCATAAGTTCATCCCATTACTAATTTTATTTATAAAATTATCCTGTGCATAACGGCTATCCTCTAAAATAAGAGCCGTTAAATCCGTGGAGTGTAAAAACGGGGTGCTTCCTGCTAATCTGTTTAGGTTTGTACCGCGAGTAACTCCAAACCACTTTTGTTTTTCTGAAAGATTTAAATTAAAGCTATTATCAATTAACGGATCGGGTGCCAATCCATCCTCGTGCTGACCATACCACATCTTGTTAATTGCTTTTGCCTGAATATTAGTCAAACAATTCTCTACAGCTCCGCCTTCACACAATATTTTAGGATCTTTGGTTGGATCGTATTTGCATGATTCTGGATCTAATACGTAACCATATGATTGATTATTTATTTGGCCACATACCTCATTTGCTCTATTTGAAACTAAATTCAATTGATCCGAAGTTATTAATTCTCCACCTAGATCTCGCTGCATTACTATTTGAGGATATAATTCAGACGTAATGAATTTTGTCCAATTGATTGCTGGTGCTCCTGCTAGAATTCCATCGAAATCCTGCGGATTTACTTGGGCTTCTTTTAAACCCTGTCTCCCACCCGTAGAAAAACCATCCCAATAACTATATTTAGCTTTCTCTCCATAGAATTTTTCTGCCAAAGCTTTACTTACGACAGCCATTTCATGTATTCCTCGTTCTGAGAAATCCTTCCATAATTTTTCATTGATTGTGCCGTCTGGATTCATTGCAAAAGATGCATTATTTATTGTGTGTCCAGTATCAGTCACCGCTGAAACAGACCCATTTCTAGTTGAAATTATAAAAGGAGAGGTTGTACCTGATAATGCTAACCCAGCTAAGAAATCAACATCTGTATGATTCCCACCTGCCCATCCGCCTCCACCCCTTACGCGAATTCTTTTATCCCACTCACTAGCTTTTGGCAACCAAACTTCAATACCTATCCCTTGTGAATACGACGGTTGATCTTTATGTTGAGAGTTAGTTTCTGAAGCTACAAGTACCTTAGCAACGCAAACATCATTATTTGCTATTTGAGCTGTATTGTCAGGATTTTTATTGAGTGAAACTTTGTCACCAGCTTTAAAATAATATGTCTTTAAAATTTTGTAGGATTGATCATCAAACGCTTTAATCAAATAATCTTCTGTACATTTATCTTTGTCAGTCTGTATTGCAGAATGTTCGTTATTTTTATCGTCATTGTTACATCCAGTAAGCAATAGCCCCAAGATACTAACGCTTAAAAATGTTTTGATTAGATTAGTACTAACGGCTTTAAATTTTATATCACAACTAGTTTTGTGCATATCAATTTCCTTTGATTTTTAACTCCATGTATTTTTAATATTCAATTTTTTTTATATATTGTCCATTATTTTATTAGTATTACTTAATACCTTAAAGGCATGATTATAAATTATGCAAGTAGCTGATTGAAAACCAATATAAGTTATCGATAAATTTTTCCAAAAAAAAGAACTTGATATAAATCAAGCCCTTTCTCTTTAGTAAATACAATAATTAAGGCACTGTTGCAAATAGGCTGACATGATAAGCTAAATATCTTATTTATTTCGAGATACAGCAGATGAATCCCTTCCACGGTCGGCACTTTC
>NZ_JBWYIV010000019.1:0-55044 GCF_056779895.1 Acinetobacter sp. ANC_7553
CCTAGATCCAACCTATTCAGCTAAATCCTTGTTTTTCAACAAGTTTTAATCAACATCACCGCCGATGGATGTGCATTCTACAGCATTCCTCTCCCAATGCAACCTCTTTTTTAAATATTTTAGTATTTTTTTAAATTATGAGTATTGAGTGGGTATTTAATAATCAAATTCACATCATTCAGTATGATATCGATAAAAAATCGAACACTTTAACTTTATTAAAATTAGATTAGAATAGTCTCTATTATTTAACTGACTAGAACTATGTTACTAAATGGCTATATTTAAAATCAAAAAAGCCGTATTGATCTCCCTACTGCTTTTGATGTGCAGCTTTAGCCATGCCAATTCCAACCAGAACATTTATCAAATGACTCTATCTATTTTGAGCTATGCCAAAATTTCATCTCCACAACCAGATTTATGTCTAATTGATAACACTGTGGCATTAGCAGAGTTTAATCAAATAATTCTAAAGCAAAATTCAAAGATCAAAGCACAAAATATTCATGATTACGAATTAAACAAGACCAATTGTGATGTTATATTTTTCTCTAAATCTTCTCCAACAGTCGAACAAAAGCTCATCGGAGAATCACTAAAGAAATCAATTCTCTCATTTTCAACAAATAATGAAGATTGCGAGGTTGGAAGTGTTTTCTGTCTCTATAGCAATAAAGCAGGTATTACAAAATTTAAAGTCAATTTAGACAGTCTTGCAAAAACCAAAATCCACGTTGATCCTCGTGTATTACTTCTTGCACAGAACATGGAGTAATTCAGATGATTGATAAATTTTTTGGATTAACTTCACTCCAATCACTATTTAGAAGATCACAATTTTTAATTTTTGCGATTACTTTTTTGATCTGCACTTTAATTTTTGCAACGATTTCAATTTTTACGGTGAAATCATACGCCAATCAAAACTTAACCTTAGTGAGTCGCACAATTGCGGAACGCATTCAACCTGCTCTTGTTTTCCAAGATAAATACACTTTAGACAATATTTTACACGAGTACACACAACAACACTCAATTCGCCTTATCCAAGTATTGGATAGCAATAAAGTTAAAATCACTGAAAGCAGCAAACTGATAGATCGCCATTCAGAACTTCAAACTTGGTTTGATGGATTATTTTTTTCTAAGCCGATTCAAATTGAAGTTACCCACAATGGACAATTGGTCGGTGAGCTTCATCTATTCGGCAGTTCTCAAGATATCATTTTATTCATTATCAAGATTTGCTTAGCCTTGATTTTAGGTATGCTTTTTATGATTTTCGCCTTATGGTGGTCGGTTAATGCAACCTATCGTCATATTATGAATTCTATATCACCAATTATTCATACAGCACAATTAGTGAGTCAACAAAAAGCATATAATCTCCGCTTTCCAAAAAATGATATTCAAGAATTTCATCATCTAAACTCAGTATTTAATCAACTATTAGAAGAAATTCAATCTTGGCACAATCAGTTACAGTCTGAAAATACTCAGCTTAATTATCAAGTACAACATGATGAATTAACACAATTACCAAACCGACATTACTTTTATAAAGTTTTGTGTAGCCTTTTCGATCAGCCTGATAAACGTGAAAATACTGTTTTGATTTTTATAGATAACAATAAATTTAAGTCTATTAACGATCAATATGGTCATTTAGTAGGGGATGAAGTGTTGAAAGAGATGGCTAAACGATTAAAACAAAACACTCGTCAAAATGATTTTGTCGCAAGATTAAGCGGTGATGAATTTGCAATTATCCTAAGTCCTGTCAGTCAGGTGGATCACTTAATTTCGATCGCCGAAAATCTTATAAAATGTTCTGATGAACCCTTAAAATATGACGGACAATCAATTCATTTTAGTTTTAGTCTTGGTATTGCTTTGGCTAAAGAAGCTCATAACCCAGAGGACTTAATTTCTCAAGCAGACCAAGCGATGTACAAAGCGAAGAATCTAAAACATCATTGGCACATATTTCAACAATAGAGTTTTTACTGAGGATTAATACCTATGCTCAATCGTAGTTTCAAACTTTTTATCATGAGCATTCTTTGTATAGGATTAAGTGCATGCTTGGGTATGGGATCTTTAAGCTATAAACAAGTAAAAATGTTAAAACAACAAGGTTTCGTACTCACAGAGGAAGGTTGGAGTTTGGGACTACCCGAACGACTTCTTTTCGATTTCGATCAGGCTGAAATCTCTAAAAAAAATCGTGAACAGATTCAACATCTCGCAGCACAACTACAAAAGTACAATTTAAAGAAAGTCCGTATCGTCGGTCATACCGATCTTATTGGCAATCCAGATTATAATTTTAAACTTTCTGAAAGCCGTGCCCGAAGCGTAAGCACTATTTTTATTGAGGAGGGTTTTAACCCAGCTCATATCCAAACCATTGGTCGCGGTTCAACCCAACCTATTAATACTGCAAATACTGACGCTGCCCATGCAGAAAATAGACGCGTTGCTGTTATTATCGTGCCTTAAACACTCAACAAAAAAAGATCCTGATAGGATCTTTTTTTAACAGCAAAAATCAGACATAAAAAAACCGCTTAACGCGGTATCTTTTATCTGACCATTTATAATGAAATAAATGGTCGGAGCAGTAGGATTCGAACCTACGACCCCCTGGTCCCAAACCAGGTGCACTACCAGGCTGTGCTATACTCCGATTACATCGGTTTGTGTTGGGGTGAATGACGGGATTCGAACCCGCGACAACCGGAATCACAATCCGGGGCTCTACCAACTGAGCTACATCCACCATCACAAAATTTGGTTCTATAAAATCAAGCGACCAATGGCGCGCCTGACAGGATTCGAACCTGTGACCATCCGCTTAGAAGGCGGATGCTCTATCCAACTGAGCTACAGGCGCATTACCCATGATTGCGAGATCATTGGAAAACCTTTGCCTTGAAGAATTGGTCGGAGCAGTAGGATTCGAACCTACGACCCCCTGGTCCCAAACCAGGTGCACTACCAGGCTGTGCTATACTCCGATTCATCTCAGCTTTTGTACCGTTCAACTTATCGTTTGATGTATCGTTCGGTACGGTGTGCATTCTAGGCGTGACGCTGGATAACGTCAACACCTATCTTCAAAAAAATTCAAAAAAACACTTCAAATGTATATTTATCAAGCATTTTGACTAATATTAACGCTTTAATGACGCACTAAAGTTTAACATTCGATCTAATGGTAATTTAGCGCGCTCTGCTAAAGCGGGATCAACATACACTTCCTGATCACCATGTCGTAAAACATGCAAAATGCCATCCAATTCATTCATTGCCATCCATGGACAATGTGCACAAGAACGACAAGTCGCTCCCTCACCTGCCGTAGGAGCCTCAATCAAAGTCTTATTCGGCACCATTTGCTGCATCTTATAAAAAATACCGCGATCGGTCGCAACAATCATTGTTTCATGCGGTAGTTCTTTTGCAGCCTTAATCAATTGCGAAGTACTTCCTACTGCATCAGCAACATCAATCACCGATTCTGGAGATTCAGGATGGACTAAAACTGCAGCATCAGGATAGATGGCTTTCATCTGAGCGATGCCACGTGCTCTAAATTCTTCATGTACGATACAAGAACCATCCCAGAGCAACATATCCGCTCCAGTTTTCTTTTGAATGTAACGTCCTAAATGCTGATCAGGTGCCCAAATAATTTTTTCACCTAAACTATCTAAATGCTCAATAATTTCGACAGCACAACTGGATGTTACCACCCAATCTGCACGTGCTTTTACCGCAGCTGAGGTATTTGCATAAACCACAACAGTATGATTAGGATGAGCATCACAGAACTTGCTAAACTCATCTACAGGACAACCTAGATCGAGTGAACAAGTTGCCTCTAAAGTAGGCATTAAAATGGTTTTGTTAGGTGATAAAATTTTAGAAGTTTCACCCATAAACTTCACACCAGCCACAACGAGTGTTGTCGCATCATGGTCACGCCCAAAACGTGCCATTTCAAGTGAATCTGAAACACAACCACCAGTCAGCTCCGCAAGCTCCTGTACGACTGGATCACAATAATAATGAGCAACCAATACCGCATTACGCTTTTCCAATTCAGCTTGGATTTCAGCAAATTTTTGCTGCTTTAACTCTGGTGTTAAATCTTGATTGTTAGATTCATCAATCAGGTCTAAATGAGCTTGAACAATTGCTTTCGCATCATTTGCAATTAAATTGGTTGCATCATTCATTATTTGCATCTCTATCCATAGCGCTTATAAATATAAGCAATTACACACAGATTGGATTTGACCAATCATTAAAATTTGATAAATAAAAAGCCTCAACAGGGAGGCTTAATTTATTTAAGAACGATAATCTGCGTTGATCTTGACATAATCATATGACAAATCACAGGTGTAAACCGTATCTTTGGCAGAACCACGGCCCAAATCAACGCGAATAGTAATTTCTGATTGATTCATCACTTTAGCACCAGCCTCTTCTGTGTAATCTGCCGCTGCACCACCATCTTTACAGATCTGGACATCATCTAACCATACTTGGATTTTGTCGACATTTAAATCTTGGACCCCAGCATAACCAATTGCAGCCAAGATACGCCCCCAGTTAGGGTCAGAAGCAAAGAACGCTGTTTTTACCAAAGGTGAATGTGCAATGCTGTAAGCGATATCACAACACTCTTGCGTATTTGCACCACCTTCAACTGAAACAGTTATAAATTTGGTTGCACCTTCACCATCTCGAACGATTAACTGAGCCAAGCGCTTCATGACACGTGTAAGTACATCTAAAACAACAGAGTAACGAGCATCTTCTTTAGATGTAATTTCAGCACCACCTGCTTGACCAGTTGCTGCAAAAATACAAGAGTCATTAGTAGATGTATCACCATCAATCGTGATGCGATTAAATGATTGTTCAACCGTGGTTTTTAATAGTTTTTGAACCAATTCACGAGCAATAGGCGCGTCTGTCGCTACGAAAGACAACATTGTTGCCATATTAGGACGGATCATTCCTGCACCTTTTGAAATCCCCGTCATTGTATAAACAACCCCGTCAATTTCAAATTGTTCAGAAGCACCCTTAGGTAAAGTATCCGTCGTCATAATACCTGATGCTGCCTGAGGCCATACATCATCTTCAAGACTCTCAAATGCTGGTTTTAACCCAGCAATCAAACGCTCCATGGGTAATTGTTCACCAATTACGCCTGTTGAGAATGGCAAAACTTCGTTCTCATTTACACCAGCAATTTTGGCAAATTCAGCACAAGTGTCCTTTGCATTTTTCAAACCTGTAGGACCAGTACCTGCATTCGCATTGCCTGTATTAATTACAAGGTAACGTGGATTTGTTTGAGACAAATGCAGTTTTGAAATATGTACTGGCGCTGCGCAAAAAGCATTTTGGGTAAATACACCTGCAACTTGAGTGCCTTGTGCAAATTCAAATACAACCAAGTCACGTCGATTTGGGTAACGTACATACGCTTCTGCTGAGCCAATTCTTACACCCTTTACCACATGCATTTGTGGCATTGATACGTCACCCACCGCCATTTTTGATTGTCCGAATTAAAAAAAATGATGGCTAAGCTTATTAGAAATTAGAAAAAAAATCGAGTGAATAAGGCATTAGGGTTGATTGAAATTGAATGATTTGAAATAAATCTCGATCCCTAAAAACAATAAAGCCAGTCAAAGACTGGCTTTAGTACGAAATTCTAAAATTAATTAGATACAGTTTGTTCTAATAAAGCTTGTTTTGCTTTTTCTTGACTTGAACTTGAAAGAGCTGGATTTGATGCAACAATACGATTTGCTGTAGCTGGTGTTGCAGGTGCTATTGCAGCTGTTTGAAGAATAATTGGTCGACCAGCCGTATTACCAAGTGTATAACGAATACCAGTGCGTGGACTTATCACCGTTGTGGAGTCATTTTTAACTTCAGTTTGTGCTTGAGTAACACCCGCAGCTGCTTGAACTTTCGCTAGAGGTACAGTTTTTGTATCAGTATTGGCAAATGCAAAAGCTGGTAAAGCAAAAACTGCAAATAAAGCCGGTTTTAGTATTTTTTTCATTGTCGCTTCCATATATTCAATCATGCAAAATTAAATAGCATTAACTGAGAAAATTGGCAATGCTTATTCACATGAACTGACCAAGCACTATAATAAAATAAAAAAAGCAGAACCTAAGTTCTGCTTCATGAAATTTAGATTTTACCGTGACACTGCTTGTATTTTAAACCAGAACCACATGGACAAGGTGCATTACGGCTTTGAGGTGGCGTAATCTCAACTTCATTCTGATCCAATTCTTGAGTATTAACTGTTTGCTCACCTGTTAAACCATCAACTTCAGCATGAGAAAGTGAAAGTTGCATCGCTTCAGCTTGAGCTTGCTGCTGTGCTTCCATTTCTGCCAGCTCTTCAGGCGTTGGTAATCGCACCAATGAAAGATCTGTCACAACATCAGACTTAATGACAGCTAACATATTTACAAACAGATTAAATGCTTCTTTCTTATATTCCTGCTCAGGATTCTTTTGCGCATAACCGCGTAAATGAATACCTTGACGTAAATAATCCATCGCTGCTAAATGATCTTTCCAGTGGCGATCTAAAGAACTTAACATAAAGTTTCGTTCTAACACTGCTGCAGATTCAGCCCCCATTTGTTCACGACGCGCACGATAGCGTTGTAAAACCTCATCAGTAATACGACGTGCTAATGCTTCTTCATCTAATCGACGATCTTGATCCAACCATTGCTGCACAGGAAGATCAATATTAAAGTCTGAGCGTAATGCAGATTCAAGACCTGGGACATCCCACTGATCATGAATTGATTCAGGTGGGATATACGTTTCAATCACCCCTTTCATCACTTCTTCATGCATTGACTCGATGTATTCTTGCAATGTACTTTCTGCCAGAATTTCATCACGCTGTGAGTATATAATTTTACGTTGTTCATTATTTACATCATCATACTTCAACAGGTTCTTACGAATATCGAAGTTACGTGCTTCAACCTTACGTTGGGCGTTTTCAATCGAACGAGACACCATTTTATGTTCAATGGCTTCATTTTCTTGCAGACCCATTGCACGCATCATTGCGACGACACGATCACCTGCAAAGATACGCATCAAATCATCTTCTAACGATAAGAAGAAACGCGAAACACCTGGATCACCTTGACGACCTGAACGACCACGTAATTGGTTATCAATACGACGAGATTCATGACGTTCAGAACCAATAATGTGTAAACCACCAGAATTCAGCACCAGTTGGTTATTTTGTTCCCATTCTGCTTTTAAACGTGCTTCATCTTCAGGAGTTGGATTTTCAATTTTCGCCAGTTTCGCTTTCCAGTTACCACCGAGCAAGATATCCGTACCACGCCCTGCCATGTTGGTCGCAATAGTCACGGCACGTGGAGAGCCAGCTTGTGCAATAATATCCGCTTCACGCTCATGCTGTTTGGCATTCAGCACTTCGTGTGCGATACCCGCTTCTTTCAGTTTATCCGATAAGATTTCAGAAGCTTCAATTGTTGCCGTACCAATCAAAATCGGTGCAACACCAGCTTCATGAATTTTCTTAATTTCTTCAATAATCGCATTGTATTTACCATTACGATTCAAATAAATTAAGTCATTCAGATCTTTACGAATCATTGGACGATGGGTTGGAATCAACACCACATCTAAGCCATAAATTTCTTTCATTTCAGCAGCTTCAGTATCTGCTGTACCTGTCATACCTGAAAGTTTACGGTATAAACGGAAATAGTTTTGGAATGTGGTCGTTGCAAGCGTTTGGTTTTCAGGTTGAATCTCTAAACCTTCTTTTGCTTCTACCGCTTGATGCAAACCTTCAGACCAACGACGACCAGGCATCGTACGACCTGTATTTTCATCGACAATAATCACTTCACCGTCATGGACGATATAATGCACGTTACGATGATACAAGTAATGTGCACGAATAGAAGCTGTGACATGATGAACAAGATTTAAGTTGGCTGCAGAATATAGACTTTCACCCTCTGCCAATAAACCCATCGCAATAAGTTCACTTTCAATGGCTTCAAAACCAGCTTCTGTAATTTCGACTGAACGTTGTTTTTCATCGATCCAGAAGTGTCCACCATCTGCAACTTTTTCTTCTTTTTGAGCATGTAACTTTGGCGGAATCGCATTCATTGCCGCGTAAAGTTGTGAGGAATCTTCGCTTTGACCCGAAATAATAAGTGGAGTACGTGCTTCGTCAATTAAGATTGAGTCAACCTCATCGATAATCGCATAGGCAAGACCACGTTGTTTTTTCTCGGCTAATGAGAACACCATATTGTCACGAAGATAGTCGAAACCAAATTCGTTGTTTGTACCGTAGGTAATGTCTGCTCGATAAGCTTCTGCTTTTTCGACAGGATTCTGCATGGAGTAAATCACCCCAACAGATAATCCCAAAAATTCATAAAGTGGACGGTTTAACTCAGCATCACGTTGCGCCAGATAATCATTGACAGTAATAACGTGAACACCTTGTTCACTAATTGCATTTAAATATACAGCCAAAGTACCCATTAGGGTTTTACCTTCACCTGTACGCATTTCTGCAATTTTACCTTCATGTAGGGTAATACCACCAATCAACTGTACGTCATAATGACGCATACCCATAATACGCTTACCAGCTTCACGACATACCGCGAAAGCTTCTGGTAACAAGCGATCAAGACTTTCGCCGTTTTTATAACGTTGTTTGAATTCTTCTGTTTTTGCAGATAAGTCTGCATCACTTAACACAGATATCGTCGGCTCGAGCGCATTGATCTTCTCGACAATTTTACGCATACGCTTCAATTCGCGCTCGTTTTTAGTACCGAAGATTCCTCCGATCAGACTTGCCAACATATAGACTCTCTAAAACTTACTTATCAAAATGATTTTTCTCAAACGTTATTATGGTGCTAGAAATTTGAAGTACAAGGGTTTTAAACAAATGCAATCAAAAAATTTCTGGATTATTTTCCATGACGCATGAGCAACGGCGAGTTAATGTAGCAAATTTGATCAGAAATATATATCGTTCAAATTCAAATTTATGAACGTTTATTCGCCTCCAGAGAGTGAAACAAATCTGTTTTTTTCATAACCAAATAAAAAAACACTATTTTTAATTATAAATAGTTTCCGCCATATTAATTTCAGCACATTAAGGTTTTGATAAGAATAGAGGTATATATGGCATTACGTTTAGGTGACACCACTCCAGACTTTGAACAGCAATCAAGTGAAAGAGTAATTAATTTTTATGATTTTCTAGGAGATCATTGGGGAGTTTTATTTTCACACCCTGCCGACTACACTCCCGTATGTACGACGGAATTAGGTTTTACAGCAAAACTAAAAGACGAGTTTGAAAAACGTAATGTTAAAGCGATTGCTCTCTCTGTAGATGATGTTGAATCACATCATGGTTGGATTAAAGATATCAATGAAACTCAATCTACCACGGTAAATTTCCCAATCATTGCTGATCAGGATCGTAAAGTTTCGACTTTATATGATTTCATCCATCCCAATGCCAGCGAGACCCTAACCGTCCGATCTCTTGTGATCATTGATCCAAATAAAAAAGTACGCTTGATTATTACGTATCCAGCGTCAACTGGTCGCAATTTCCATGAAATTTTACGTGTTATAGATTCATTACAGTTAACAGATAACTATAAAGTGGCAACCCCTGCAAACTGGCAGCATGGTGAAGATGTTGTGATTGTTCCCTCTATTAAAGACGAAAATGAAATTCAACAACGCTTCCCTAAAGGGTACAAGGCAGTGACACCTTATCTACGTTTAACACCTCAACCTGATCTTGATTAATTTTGACGAGCCATCAAGTTTCAGCGTTCAGCCTATCCTCAGATAGGCTTTTTTTTTGATTATGGCTTATATTCTTTAACATATTAATTTAAAAAAGGATTCAAATTATAGTTTGAATCCTTTTTTCTAAAACAAAGCAAGAAACTATTGACGCTTATCCAGTGGTACCCAATCAATCACCCATGCTGATTTCATATTTAAACTTGCATCACTGTTAATTTTCTTACGTAACGCATCTGCCGAATCACGATCTTTAGATGGACCAACCATAATTCGAATACCTTTCGACGTTGGACTCTTCGTTACCTTATATCCTTTGGCACGAAGCTTAGCCGCAAGCGCATCTGCATTCGCCTCATTCGCAGCCAATGCCACTTGAACCATCCATTGACGATCTCCATTTTCCAGCAGATCACGAGCTTTTTCTGCCTCAGCTTTTTTCTTCGCTTCTTCAGCAGCTTTGCGTTTTTTCTCTTCTGCAGCTTTTTTATCAGCTTCAGCTTTCTTCTTCGCCTCTTCTGCTTTACGTTTTTCCTCAGCAGCTTTTTGCTCTGCTGCTTTCTTTTCAGCTGCACGTTTTTCTGCTTCGGCTTTACGCTTTTGTTCTTCTGAGGATTTCGCCTGTTGTTCTTTTTGCTCAGCTAAACGCTTCTGTTCAGCTATGCGTTTTTCTTCAGCCAAACGCTTTTGCTTTTCAGCTTCATCCTCAACCAATTCAGGAGGAATATTGTCTGAACTTTGCTGAGCAGCGTTTCGACGAGCATTCATTGCAGCATATTCTTCAGCAGCGCGACGTGCGGCTTCAGCTTCGGCCTCTTGTTGCATTCTTAAATATTCAGCAGCACGAGCCTCTTGCTCTGCCACAGCTTTCTCACGAGCACGTCGTTGCTCTTCAAGTAAACGCTTTTCAGTTTCCACATCAACTGTGAGAGGTTGAAGTTGTACTGCTTCAGGTTCATTCTTTTTTTGTTGAACAGCTTCAACCGGTTGTTCAACATTATTTTGGTGGATCTCTTCTTTGCCTTTTAGAAGTAATGCTGCCAATAAAACACCACCACCCAATAAAACAACACCACCCATCCAGCGTTGTTTGTTATTCATTGACATTCTCTAAATACTCCCAGACCGCTTCTAAGGTATGAAACGAACCACACACCAAAATCAGCTGATTATTTTTTGTTTCTTCAAGTGCTGATTTAAATGCGACCTGTACATTTGAATACTGTTGTACTGTCTCACCTTGAAGCGCTGACTCTAATTGTTGTAATGGTGCTGCACGAGGCACATCCATCGGCGCAATTTTCCACATAAATACCGTGTTTTTCAATAAATTAACGACTGAATCTATATCTTTATCCGCTAACATCGAAAACACAGCGATAACTTCTGTGTACTGTTTATTGTATTCTAAATAATTTCGCAATTGCTTTAACAAAAATTCTACACCATGCGGATTATGTCCCGCATCGAAAATCACTGTTTTTCCTGCGATTTCCCTTATTTCAAATCGACCTGGTAAATGTGCTTGAATAATGCCCTGCTCTAGTGCAGTTTGAGAAATTTTCAATCCACTGACCAATAATGCAGCCACGGCAGTTGAAACATTATCTAGGGCCAACTGACCACATGGTAATTTTAAGGTCAGTGCTGAACTTGAAAATGTCCAAGTTTTACCATCACCATTTGCTTGATAAAAATAATCCTGATTTAGACATGACAGCGTCGCATTACATGCAATGACTTTATCCTGAATTGATGTTGGAAGTATTTGTTGCCCACCAAAAATGACTGGAATATCTGGACGAATAATACCCGCTTTCTCAAAAGCAATTTTTTCAATGGTGTCACCCAGCCAATCTGTGTGATCCAATCCAATATTGGTAATGACCGCAACATTTGGATTAACGACATTCACAACATCCAAACGTCCCCCAAGTCCAACTTCCAATACCCAAACATCACATTTCTGTTGTTTGAAGATGACAAAAGCTGCAAGGGTTGTTGCTTCAAAAAAAGATAAACTTAAATCACATTCACGTCGTGCTTGATCAACTTGAACAAATGCTTCGATCAGAAGCTCATCTGAAACTTCCTGACCTGCGAGTTTTACACGCTCATTGAAACGATAGATATGCGGAGATTGATACAAACCGACTTGATATCCTTGAGCATTCAGAATAGAAGCTAAGGTTGTGGTTGTTGAACCCTTACCATTCGTACCAGCGACAGTAATGACTTTCGCTTGCGGGTGTGTAACGCCCAATTTTTCAGCCACAGGAATGACGCGTTCAAGCCCTAAATCAATTCCTGTAACGTGAACATGGCTCCAATAATCGAGCCATGTTTGTAAATTATCTGTACTGAGTGGAGCAGTGAGGTTCAAGGCAAATTCATCAATTTCGCTACGATACGATAAACTGTATCACGTAATGCGTGACGATGAACAATTTGATCGACTACACCATGATCAAGCAAGAATTCAGCACGTTGAAACGGCTCTTCTAACTTTTCGCGTACAGTCTGTTCAATGACACGTTTACCAGCGAAACCAATCATTGCTTTAGGCTCAGCGATATGCACATCACCCAACATGGCTAAAGATGCGGTCACACCACCATATACTGGATGAGTTAATACAACAATGTACGGAATACGAGCATCTTTCATTTTTTGAATCGCAGCTGATGTACGTGCCATTTGCATTAAAGATAACATTCCTTCTTGCATACGAGCACCACCAGAGGCAGCAAAACAAATCATTGGCTGTTTGGTTTCAATCGCACGCTCTGCTGCTTGTACAAATCGATCACCAACTACAGTACCCATCGAACCGCCCATGAAATCAAATTCAAATGCACAAGCGATTAAAGATAAACCTTTGATTTGTCCTTCCATCACCACGAGTGCTTCAGTTTCGCCAGTTTTCTCTTGTGCTTCTTTCATACGCACAGGATAAGCTTTGCTATCCACAAACTTGAGTGGGTCTTTTGCAACAAACTCTTGACCTAATTCTTTTGCGGTTTGATCAAAGAACCAATTTAAACGGTCACGTGCTTTCATTTTTAAATGCTCATCACATTGAGGACAAACATAAGCATTGAAAGACATCGCCGTACGAGTCACCAGAGCATGACATTCTGGACATTCAATCGTAGGCTCAGTAAACGTCGCTTTTAACGATTGCTGTTGATCAGGGATTTGAATACCTGGTACTGAACGATCTGTCCAAGGTGTTGCAGGTGCTAAAGTTTTCCCTGATTTAACTTCTTGATTCATACTAACTCATCGAGCGCTGCTCGAAGCTCCTTGACTTTATTGACCGCCTGTTCAACTGCTTGATCAGGAGTTGTCTGTGCAAATGGTTTAACAAAAGCACTACCAACAATGACCGCATCCGCTGCGCTTCCGATTGCTTTTGCAGAGGCTGCATCACTAATACCAAAACCTACACCAACAGGTACATCCGTCATCGACTTAATTTTTTCGATGCGTTGAGCAGCTTCATTCACATCTAAAGTCGCTGCACCTGTTACACCCTTCAAAGACACGTAATAAATAAAACCACTCGCATGATTAGCGACATGTTGAATACGTTGATCTGTAGATGTTGGCGCCAACAAGAAGATCTGATCCATATCAAACTTTTTCAAGACAACATCGAGCGCTTGTGCTTCTTCAGGTGGTAAGTCCACCAACAGAATACCGTCCACACCACAGTCATGAGCAGTTGATACAAATTTCTCATATCCAATGACTTCTACAGGATTCAAATAGCCCATCAACACCACTGGTGTATCTGTGTCCTTTTCACGGAATTGCTTGACCATTTCCAATGCATCCAATGTATTTGTACCGGCTGCCAATGCACGCTCAGCCGCAAGTGCAATCACTGGACCATCGGCCATTGGATCTGAAAATGGTAAGCCAAGTTCAATTACATCCACACCTGCTTCCACCATTTGATGTAACAAAGGAACCGTTACGTGTGGATGAGGGTCACCTGCCATGACATAAGAAACTAGAGCCTTACGCTGTTGAGATTTAAGCTGTGCAAATCGTGTGGCTAAACGTGACATAGGGATGTACTTTCCTTGAATTGTATAGAATTGAGGAGTTGGTTTTGTAAAATACAAGACGGCCCATTGTAACGCTATTTTTTACTCATTGAACAGAGTGTGATGAAAAGCACCAAACACTCTTTTCAGTTAAGTATTCCAAGTGCATATTTATCAATGTTTTGATTTTTTTAACAATGATCAAAAAGCTCGATTTTTTCTGTTTTTTCTAAATCATGAATATTTATATGAACTTATGTTTATTGATTAAAAATGTTTAAAAACAAATAGCTTAGCACTTACATTTTAACTTTTCTGAATTAGCCAAAGCTGTTCTATACTATACATGCTTACTCTTTTATTTCTTATGTTATGACCACAATCTCCCCAGGCAAAGCTTCTCCGCGAGCGCTTGCCCTTCTACCGCTTATTGTGTTTTTAGCCATTTTTTTGGGCAGCGGTATTTATCACACTCTGATTGGCACTGAGTTTGCCTTCTACCAAATTAAAGCACCCATTGCTGCTATCCCTGCCCTCATTCTTGCGGTATTACTTTATCGTGGCAAATTAAACACAGGTATAGATGAGTTTCTCCGTGGGGCAAGCCATCCTAATCTTATTTTAATGTTTATGGTCTTTATGCTGGCAGGTGCTTTTGCCAGTATTAGTAGCGCCATTGGTAGTGTTGATGCAACAGTACAATTAGGTTTATCTCTCATTCCTTCGGCTTTTGTCCTGCCAATGCTCTTTGTTATTTCAGCATTTATTGCTACCGCGATGGGAACCTCGATGGGTACTATCGCTGCTTGTGCACCGATCGCATTTGGCTTCACTCAAGTCACCGATATAAATCCTGTTGTTGCGATTGGTGCTGTGGTTGGAGGAGCCATGTTTGGTGATAACTTGTCTATGATTTCAGATACCACTATCGCTGCAACTCGTAGCCAACGTGTAGAACTAAAGGATAAATTTAAAGTCAATGTATGGATTGCAGTACCAGCAGCGCTTTTCACGATTTTGATTTATTTTGTGATGAGTCGTGATACGCAACAAATTTCTTTCAATGACTATAATTTTTGGCTGATTTTGCCTTATTTAGCCGTATTTACTTTGGCTTTTAGCCGATTACATGTGTTGGCTGTACTTATGCTGGGCATTGTTATGTCTGGACTCGTCGGTCTGATTCAAGCCCCTGACTTTAACCTACTTAAATTAAATAATGCGATTTACGATGGCTTTTTGGGCATGTTTGAAGTCGCATTGCTTTCAATGTTACTCGGTGGTATTTCAGCCATTATGCGAAAAGAAGGTGGCTTAGAGTGGCTAATACAACGCATTTATCAACTTACGCGTTTATTCAAAGTGGGAACGCAAAGAGCTGGTGAAATCGGAATCTGCCTTCTGGTAATCTTGTCTAATTTCTTTGTGGCAAATAATACGGTTGCCATTATTCTATCTGGCGATATGGCACGTGAAGTTGCTAAAGAATATGGTGTTGACCCAAAACGCTCGGCTGCTTTGTTGGATATTTTTTCTTGTGTTGTTCAAGGCTTAATTCCGTTTGGCGCACAATTATTATTGGCGTGTTCAATTGCAAAATTATCGCCAATGGAAATGATCCAAAACGTTTATTACTGTTGGATCTTAGCGGTGATTGCTATACTCTCCATTGCTTTTAGATATCCCAAAATACAGATGAATCAAATTTAGACTGGCATAAAAATAGAGTCTTTAAAGGTAAGCTAGATGCTTACCTTTTTTATTTTTCATGTTCTAACTTAGATTATGACGATGAATTGGACGTTGTTTAAGTTGTTTTTTAAACTGCAACAGCGTTATTCCATTATACATTTTAAATGCTCTAGCAAGCGCAGACTGATCTGAGTAACCGAGTTGCACGGCGATATCCGTTAACTCTAGCCCCTGATTTAATAGGCGCTCACATTGTGACATCCGTTCTTGCTCAAGTATGCGTTTAAATGATGTTCCGCGATCTTTTAATTGTCGTTGCAAAGTCCTCACCGACAAACATAATTCTGTCGCAATATCTTCAATCTTTGGCGCTTCGTGACGAATACGCAAATACTCAGCAATAATTAAGTGGAGTTGCCGATCAAGACTCGATTGCACGGGTTTTGATGCAATCGCCTCTTCCGCTTGTTGAACCAACAATTGCATAAGTGAAGGATCTGCTTGTTGGGGTTTTAGCTGCAACCCCTGCGTGCGAATTTGAAACTGATATTCAACTTGGCTGAACTCTACCTGACAACCATAGAACTTTTGATATTCATACAATGGTGCGATAGCTTCATGCGCCATGATCACTTTATACAGTGGAAAGGTATCGTGCACTAATATTTGCTTTGCCAATGAAACCATCATGGCATTCGTCAGCTCATTGATAAAATTATAGTCATCACAAATAAACGGCCAGCTTAAAATCAGTATTTCACCGTTCTGGTGAATCTGCATGGGTGTAATCTCTTCACCATCAATCACCAAGCGGCTAAATCTTAAAATATAGTTCAGTGCTTCCGCCACCGTCTCACTTCGTGTCGCCATATATCCAAGCACACCAAAATGCTCAGGTTTCACATATTGAGCCATTTCAAAAATATAATTGGCGCGATTCAAATAAACCTGCGTGAGAGAATTAAGTTTTAAGAAAAAAGAATAAGAGGATTGCATGGCAATCGGTGCTGCCAAAATCTTATTCAGCGTATCAACATCCTGATTTAATGCAGTCTTTATCTCTTTATCGAGCTGTTTCACTTGAATAAATGTTTGCCATAAATGGAAATATCCATTGGGTATTTGAATATCTTTCACGATGCACTATTCCTTTAGGCAAAATTGACTTTATTCATTTTCATTTGTCGTAAAATGTATAAAAAATGGCAAGTACTGTCAAAACAATCAGACCAATGCCATACATACTTAAACGATCTAAAGCGGATGAATGAAAATAAGATGAACGCATTGGTAAAATATCAGGTTGATCCTGTCGTACGCACGAATCTCAATTTCAAGCTCTCAGAAATTCCTCGTTTTTGGTTTGGTGGAGATCCATTCAAAACCCGTATGTTTGATGCATTGAGTCTAACTTTCCCAGACGGAGAGCGCTACTTCATTGAATCAGTTCGATTATTTAGAGATAAAATCAAAGACCCTGAATTACAAAAACGAGTCGCAGATTTTATTCGACAAGAAGCACAGCATGGAATTGCGCATGACAAGATGAATCAGGTCATGAAAGATCAAGGTATGCCTGTCGATCAATTTATTAAGGTTCTTAACAAAATTTTTAAATTCGAACTGACACGTCATTCACCTCAATACAATATTGCCATGACTGCTGCAGCCGAACACTTAACTGCATTAATGGCTGATACTTTTTATAGTCAAAAAGCAACCCTTGAAGATGCTCACCCCTATGTGCGCGCGCTTTTAGCATGGCATGCTATCGAAGAGATGGAGCATCGTGATGTGGCTTTTGATGTCATGAAACAAGTCGGTGATGTTCCAGAACTTACTCGACAATTTGCTTTGGCATTTACAACTTTCATGATGCTTGGATTTACAACTTATCGTGCCAATATCATGTTGAAGTATGACGGATTTAGTCGTTTAGACCGTTTCAAAATGACCGTCAAAGGACTTCCATGGTTTATCGGTCGAAATGGCATGTTAACGAGAATGAAAGGTCCATACCTAGATTGGTTTAAAAAAGACTTCCATCCAAGCCAACATCCTGTGATTGCCCAATATGATGTCTGGGTAAAAACATTAGCCGAGACCAATGATCCAATTCAAGCTGGTGAAGCATTCTGGCAAGCAGCTCGATAATATTCCTATTGCCGGCTGGATCATTTTTATTCAGATGATTTAGCCGACATTACTTACAGTTTTAATCTCCTTCTCTCTCTTCTTTTGTCCTGTAGAGATAATGACCTCAATGTGATTTTTTTACATACTTGTTCTTTCTGCATAAGTGATAAAATAAAATGAATGCAATTACCACATACCATCCAGTGATTCGTAAGCACCTTGATTTCCGACTCAACGAAGTACCACGATTTTGGTTTAACAACGATCCTTTTAAAACACGTGTATTTGATGCTTTGAGTTTGACATTTCCAGATGGAGAACGATATTTCATACAGTGTGTCCGACTATTTCAACCGCATATTCAAGATCCTGTCTTAGCCAAACGTGTGAAAGACTTTATTCAACAAGAAGCGCAACACGGTATTGCCCATGACAAAATGAATAAAATTTTAATTGAGCAAGGTATGCCGATTGAAAAATATATTCATCAAGTCAATCAACGTTTCAAACATGCGTTAAAAAGGTATCCTGATCGTTTTAATATTGCGATCACCGCTTCATGCGAACACTTAACCGCTTTAATGGCAACGACCTTTTTCAGTCATAAAAGTACGATGGCCCATGCACATCCTTTTGTCCGTGGTTTATTTGCATGGCATAGTATTGAAGAAATGGAACATCGCGATGTTGCTTATGATGTTATGATCGAGGTAGCGCAGACTTCAAACCTTACACGTTATACCGCCTTGGTTTTAGTTACGCTTATGATGTTTGGATTTACCATGCAAAGAACACATGGACTTCTCAAACAAGATGGTTTTACTCGAATTGAAAGGTTAAAAATGTTTGCTCAAGGCTTGAAATGGTTGCTTGGAAAAGATGGCATTTTAACGGCAAAAAAACGAGAATATTTAGACTGGTTTAAACCTGATTTTCACCCAAACCAACACCCTATTATTCATCAATACCAAGTTTGGGTTGATACGCTCGCTGAAACTCAAGATCCAATTCAAGCAGGTGAAGCTTTTTGGCAAGCTGCGATATAAAAAAGAATGTAAAAAAAGTCCGATCAATCGGACTTTTTTGTTGTTATGACGCCATTACCATTTAGCGTAATGTTGCTCTAATAGTCCATACTCTTGATTAAGCTCAATATGCTGACCATCATCTGAAATAATAAAACCCGTAATTTTAGATTGCCACTGACTGAACTGGCTGCCTACCATTCTAAGATTAAGATTTTCATAACGGCGCCAGCCTGTTTCAATGGTCAATTGTAATTTGTCATCCATAGATCGTATGGTCCACATCTGATCATTTTGCATTTCAAAAAGAACATCCGTCAACGCATAAAGGCGTCCATTAATCCACAAACAGTTTTCATTCCCAAAACTTTCATTCACGCCAGAGGCAAGATTCAAACCCACACGGTTTCCTTGCGCATCCCAAAAATTTGAAGATAGCCAAAACCAAGCCGTTTCAGGTCTTAGAAAACCGCAAGTATCATCAAGCGAAGCAAAAGTTCGTGAGTTAAATTCAATTTTTTCTTTTTGTTTATTAATGAAATACCCTTCAACGGCCAATGTAGTTAGTTTCTGAGTATAGGTCCAACCATTAATTCCAGTAGGACTGCACATCGACAAAGGATCTGTTCCAGCACAAAAGATACGTGCAGACAGTTTTTCTTCACCATGTTTGATCACTTTGATATAACGAACACCATTGGCATGTTGAATATCGAGTTGGATTTTTCCATGTTTAAAATGGCTATGATTAAATAGTGGCTGTTCATCTAGAACCGTACTGTGTGCCAATACATTAATCGCATTCCACTCGACGACTTGTCCGGTATTATGGTCATAAATATAGATAAAACCATGTCCCGCCCAAGCGATATCGACGATAGCCATCCCAATGCTGTAATGCTCATGTTGGATACTACAAAACTTAAATTTCTTATATTTAAGTTTTTTTCTCCACCCTTTGAGCACTTTGCCATATGGCGTTTTATAAATATATTTTGAAACAGAAATTGCGCTTGGCAATTCTGTAAAACGCCCATAGCGCGGTTGACCATTTACTTGAATTAAATCCATTGGGACTCAGCCTAATTTCATTCCATGACAATTATAGACTTTAGTCTAAAGTATTTCATTTACTGTGTGACAGCATAGACTAAAGAACCGATAAAGATCGGTTCTTTTTTCTCATATATTCAATACTTTGACTACCAGTTCCCTTCACCCAGTGTTTGGCCGATATAATGATACTGTGCCTTGGATCTTGAAAATTTAATTGGACAAGCCAACTGTTTTTCTACCTCATTTGCATCTATCCTTAGAGGTACATCTACTGTCCAAGCACGTTGTTGAGCCAAATCTGACGTCAGAGCTTCATCTAGATTTAACACAGGTTCTACACATACGTCTAATTCAGAAAATGTTTTACGCCATACATCAAAACTTTTTTCCCTGATTTTATCAGCGATCGCAGCCTTGACTGCTTTTCGATCTTCAACATCAAATGAAGTTCCTTTTTCCAATAAGATAGGCAGTTCTAATATAGTTGCCAGACCTGTCATAAATTGAGGTTCTAGACTCCCAATTGAGATATAGCGCCCGTCTTGCGTTTGATAATAGTCATAAAATGTTCCCCCATTCAGATGTTCATTTTCAGGGTATTGATTCTGTCCACCTGCAAGTACAGCTGCCGCAGCCATATTGTTTAAGGTCACCGCACAATCCGTCATAGAGATATCAATATATTGACCTAAACCACTCCGTTGCCTTTCAATCACGGCTGTTAAAATGCCGATCACTGCGTGTAAAGAACCGCCTGCGACATCAGCAATTTGAATCCCCATAGGTGGTGGTCCACTTTCCTGCCGACCTGAATGCCCAGCAATCCCTGAGAGCGATACATAGTTAATGTCATGTCCCGCTTTATCTTTATAAGGACCTGTTTGCCCATATCCTGTTATTGAACAATAAATCAGACGTGGGTTTATTTCAGATAAAGTTTGATAGTCGAGTCCTAAACGTCGCATCACTTCAGGACGGAACTGCTCAATCACGATATCGTATTCTGAAATTTTTGATTTAATGAGTTCAATACTCTGACTATCTTTTAAATCTAGAGCAATCGACTGCTTGTTGCGATTCAAATAACTGTGCGCCGTGGCTTGACCATTTGCATAAGGTGGCAACATTCTGACAAGGTCTGGTCGATTTGGTGACTCTATATGGACCACCTCTGCCCCTAGATCTGCTAAGTACAAGGTCGCAAAGGGTCCGGGTAATAATGTGGAAAAATCTAAAACTTTCAATCCCTTTAATGCAGCTGTCATTGTTATTTTCACCAAGAATATGTTGATTTTTCACCCATAATAGAAATATAAAACAAGATTAACAATGTCATGTTCAGCCATTTACCTTGATCATTTCGGCAATTTATGATGTAAAAGAGCAATTACTCTAGTGATAATTGCCAATTAAATTATTTTTTGTGTCATTTAGGTCAAGTAGCAGTGAACATCAAAGAGACTGAAGGATTTAACATGAGTCGCGATACGATAAGTATCCATTTTGTGAATGCAGCCCTGACTGGGGTAAAACGTCTAGGGATGGATGTTGACACTTTACTTTCACATGTCGGCATTGAAGCTGAACTACTCCGCCAACCTAAAGCACGTATTTCTCCTGAGCAGTACACACGCTTTGTTAAAATGCTGTGGATGGTCACCCAAGATGAACACGTTGGTTTTGATATCCAGCCACGTCGCTTAGGGACCTTTGCGATCATGTGTCAATTGATCATACATGCCAAAACTTTAGGTGATGCGCTTGAGTTATCATCACAGTTCTATAAGTTATTCGGTGATGAGTGGTCTGTGACTTTAGAGCGCGATAAACATGAAGCACGCTTAGTTCCACTCATTCCAAAAACAATGGATCCTGACCATTTCATTACTGAAAGTATGCTCATGATCTGGCATGGTTTGGCATCGTGGCTTATTGAGCGTCGTATCCCGTTAGAGCGTGTGCATTTTTCTTATCCACGCCCACAACATGCAGATGAATATGATGCGTTATTTTTTGCGCCAGTGATCCAATTTGATTCAGCTCGTACTGAAATCACATTTGCTGCAGACTACTTAGACCTTCCAATTCGCCAAGATGAAAACACCTTGGAAGAGTTTCTAAAAGGTGCTCCAGCGAAACTGTTGGTGAAATTCAAGAATACCAATTCACTCACATCACGTATTCGCGAAGTATTGAAGAGCCAAATTGGTGAAGAAATGCCAACATTAAATGATGTTGCAGCCATGCTCTATTTATCACCACAGACGCTTCGCCGTCGCTTAGCTGCTGAAGGTAAGAGCTATCAAGGTGTGAAAGATGCTTTGCGTCGAGACGCCGCAATTCACTTACTGTTAAACCCATCTTTAACTTTAGAAGATGTGGCACAACAAGTCGGCTTTAGTGAAACCAGTACCTTCCACCGAGCATTTAAGAAGTGGACAGGGGTAACACCAGGACTGTATCGTCAATTACATGGTTATCATTAATTTATTCAAACATAAAAAAAGTCTGACATTGTTCAGGCTTTTTTTTACATATGGATTTAAGTGCTTATTTATTTTGCAAAAATATTCAAGTTGAAATTAAACTATTCGGAATATTTAAAGGAATAATAAGATGACACTTACTGCAATCCTAATATCAATTTTGATTGGAATAGCGCTTTATTTTACAGTGTAAAATCGCACAGCTCTGTACCTCAAGCTGATATACAGTACACTTATAATATTGTCGGAGAAAATGCATATCAAAAAAATTTACTTAAAATAGCTGGTCAAAAAAAAGCTGTATCTAAATTTCATGAATGTACTGCTCATGTTCTGTCAGAACCATATAACCAATACGATCAAAATGCGATCACAGTTGAAATCAACGGATTAACCGTTGGCTATTTAAGTAAATTAGAATCTGAAAGGGCAGTTTATCAATAAAAAAGTGCCCGCTGTAATTAACGGTGGTTGGTATGTTGATAAAGATGATGAAGGCTCTTATGTTGTAAAGCTTGCCATATCAAGCGCCAAAGATTTGATATAGCTGAATTATAATCTAAGCATTCGCTTTATGAATTTTTTAACATTCATTAAAAATTTTTTCATTTCGCAATCTAAAACACTTAATTTTTCAGTGACCAAAAATATCAAACGACTCATCCGTTCTCGTCATTGCACAATCACATAGATCATCTACACTCAAAACACCATAACAATTTCAACCTATAAAAAAGGAACTATTATGAGCGAGGCTTATATCATTGATGCCATTCGCACACCGCGCGGAAAAGGAAAAAAAGATGGTTCTTTACATGAAGTAAAACCAATCACATTACTCACAACGCTGTTAAATGAACTTCAAACTCGCCATCAACTCGATACTTCTAAAGTCGATGACATCGTACTGGGTTGTGTAACTCCAATTGGTGATCAAGGCGGTGATATCGCTAAAACTGCTGCAATTGCAGCAGGCTGGAATGATGATGTAGCAGGCGTTCAAATCAACCGTTTTTGTGCTTCAGGACTAGAAGCTGTCAATCTTGCTGCACAGAAAGTTCGTTCAGGCTGGGAAGATGTTGTAGTTGCTGGTGGTGTAGAGTCAATGTCGCGTATTCCAATGGGCTCCGATGGTGGACCATGGGCACTCGATCCAGAAACAAACCTGAAATCTACGTTTGTTCCACAAGGGATTGGTGCTGATTTAATCGCAACTTTAGATGGCTACTCTCGTGCTGATGTAGATGCTTTTGCTGCAGATTCACAAAAAAAAGCAGCAGCGGCTCAAGCGAATGGTTACTTCAATAAATCAGTTGTACCAGTAAAAGATAAAGCTGGCGTTGTCGTTTTAGATAAAGACGAGTTCATCAAACCAACGACTACCGTTGAAGGCTTAGCCAAATTAAATCCAAGCTTTGAAATGATGGGCGGTATGGGATTTGATGCAGTCGCATTACAAAAATATCCAGAAGCTCAGAAGATTAATCACGTTCACCATGCAGGAAACTCTTCAGGCATTGTAGACGGCGCTGCTGTTGTTCTACTTGCATCTGAAAAAGCGGTTCAAGAACAAGGCTTAAAACCACGTGCCAAAGTATTAGCAACTGCGCTTGTCGGAACTGATCCAACAATCATGTTAACTGGTCCAGCACCTGCGGCACGCAAAGCTTTGGAAAAAGCTGGCTTAACCATTGATGATATCGATTTATTTGAAGTGAACGAGGCGTTTGCGGCTGTAGTAATGCGCTTTATTAATGAACTGAATGTCGATCCTGCAAAAGTCAATGTAAATGGTGGTGCAATTGCAATGGGTCATCCACTCGGTGCGACAGGTGCCATGATTTTAGGTACGTTGCTCGATGAACTTGAACGTCAAGGTAAAAAACGTGGCTTGGCTACACTGTGTGTAGGTGGTGGTATGGGTATCGCAACGATCATTGAATTGGTATAAGGAGAATAATAATGAGTGCAATTCAATTTGAAAAAAATGCTGATGGCATTGTTATTCTCACCTTAGACTCACCTAATCAGTCTGCCAATACCATGAATGCAGATTTCCGAGTTGCTTTGGAAGAGACGGTAACAAAACTGAAAGCCGAATCTGGCATTACAGGTATCATTTTTAAATCTGCAAAGAAAACCTTTTTTGCAGGCGGTGATTTGGATGAGTTGATTCAAGCTCAACCAGAACACGCCACTGAATTCTTTGGCATGATCCAAAAAATGAAAGCGGAATTCCGCTATATTGAAACCTTGGGTGTACCTGTTGTTGCTGCGTTAAATGGAACAGCTCTCGGTGGTGGTTGGGAAATCGCACTAGGCTGTCATGCTCGTATTGCATTAAATGATCCTAAAGCGAAATTTGGTCTACCTGAAGTTACCTTAGGATTGTTACCAGGCGGCGGTGGTATCGTGCGTATGGTACGACTGCTCGGCTTGCAGAATGCTTTTCCTTTCTTGATGGAAGGTAAACAATTTGGTGTAGAAAAAGCAAAATCTCTAGGCTTAATTCAAGATACGGCTGATTCTGAACAAGAGCTCATGGATAAAGCAATTGCTTGGGTTAAAGCAAATCCAAAATCTCAACAACCATTCGATGTTAAAGGATACAAAATTCCGGGTGGTACGCCATCATCACCTCAAGTGGCTCAAGTCCTTGCCATTGCCCCAGCAATGTTGCGTGACAAAACAAAAGGTTGCTATCCAGCCCCTGAAGCCATTATGGCTGCTGCCGTTGAAGGTGCTCAGGTAGATGTTGATACTGCATTAACTATTGAATCTCGCTATTTTACGTATCTGGCAACTGGTCAAATTGCGAAAAACATGATTGGTACTTTCTGGCATGGACTGAATGCAATCAAATCAGGTGAAAGCCGCCCTAAAGAGCCTTCAAAATGGCAAGCGACTAAAGTAGGTGTTTTAGGCGCTGGAATGATGGGTGCTGGCATTGCCTACTCGACAGCGGTTAAAGGGATTCAAGTCGTCCTTAAAGATGTATCGATTGAAAATGCGGAAAAAGGTAAGGCGTATAGTCAAAAACTGTTAGATAAACGTGTTTCACAAGGTCGAATGACTGCTGAAAAGCGCGAACAAATTTTATCTCTCATTACCCCTACAGCGAATGCATCCGATTTACAAAGCTGTGATTTAATCATTGAAGCTGTATTCGAAAATCAAGAACTCAAAGCTAAAGTAACTCAAGAAGCTGAGCAATATTTGGTTGACGGCGGTGTGATGGCTTCTAATACATCCACCTTACCGATCACAGGTCTTGCAACAGCAAGTAAAGATGCGAAAAACTTTATTGGACTGCATTTCTTTAGCCCTGTTGATAAAATGCAGTTGGTTGAAATTATTAAAGGTAAAGAGACTTCAGCTGAGACACTAGCTAAAGCCTATGATTATGTTCAACAAATTGGAAAAACACCTATCGTGGTGAATGATAGTCGTGGTTTCTTCACCAGCCGCGTATTTGGTACTTTTGTCAACGAAGGTTTGCGTTTACTGGCTGAAGGAGTACATCCAGCCAAAATTGAAATGGCTGCTTTAAAAGCAGGTATGCCAGTCGGTCCATTAGCAATCCAAGATGAAGTCGCACTAACCTTGTCTGAGCATGTGACCAACGAAACGCGTAAAGCACTTCAGGCTGAAGGCAAAGATTTACCACACTCCCCTGCTGAAGATGTTTTAAAGCAAATGATCCATGAATTTGGGCGTAAAGGCAAAGCTGCTGGTGCTGGTTTTTATGAATATCCAGAAGGTGGTAAAAAATACCTTTGGGATGGTTTAAACCATTGGACGAAAGAGGCTGATATTTCTGAGCAAGAAATGATTGATCGCTTCTTGTTTGTGCAATCTTTAGATACCTTACGTTGTCTTGAAGAGGGTGTTTTAGAGTCTGTCATTGATGGAAATATCGGTTCTATTTTTGGCATAGGATTCGCCCCTTGGACTGGCGGCGCTTTACAGTTCCTCAATCAATATGGACTCGCACAAGCGCTTGAGCGCGCGAATCAGCTTGAAGCGAAGTATGGTGAGCGTTTTAAAGCACCTCAACTCCTCAAGGACAAAGTTCAGTATGGAAAGTCGATCTGATTGATATAAATTAAAAACCTCTCTTCGGAGAGGTTTTTTTCGGTCTTGTCGATAAATATGTGTTATAAAGTAACATATTCTCAGATTCATTTTACCCAACTTGGTATAGCATTATGACTGATCATTCTTCACCAGAAAAATCTCCTTGGGGTTGGAAAGCGCTAATTATCGCGATCATTTTAAGTATTATATTTATGGTGATTTTCTATGTAGCCATTGAAAATGAACCTGACTATATGCCAAGTAAACAACGAACAGAAACCAGTGAACATCATGCATTCAAAGCATCACCTGTGATGTCTGAAGAAGCAGCAGCAAAAATAGAAGCCAACAAAGCTGCTCAAGCTAGTGCAACTGAGCACAATATGACTGAAGAAGAACACGCAGCAATGGGCGAACACAGTCATACACATGATGGTGAATCAGGTTCACATAGTCATTGATATTTGTGATGAAAAAACGGAGCATTGGCTCCGTTTTTTTATTCAAGCTGCATCGTCATATAAACATGAGGAATACCACAATCTAAGTATTCCTTACCGTGGGGCTCAAACCCTAAACGTTGATAAAATGGTAATGCATGAACTTGAGCAGAAAGATTCAAGGTTGGTCGCTTTTCCCTTTGAGCAAACTCAATTATAAATTTCATGAGCTCAAACCCAACACCTTTTCCTCGATAAGCCTTTATGACTGCTACCCTTCCAATACTATGGTTTTGAAGTAGTCGAGCCGTGGCGATTGCCTCACCTTCATGGAAAACAACGAAATGAATCGATGTCTCATCTTCCATATCCCATTCGTCTTCAGGTGAAATTTGTTGTTCCAGAATAAATACTTGCTCTCGTATCTGCATCGCGTAGCACTTTAATTGCGACCATGAACCTACTTGAACATCGAAGACATTACTCATGTGTTAATTCCCAAAGGGGTGTTAGCACTTTTCACCAATATTTTGTTGCTCCCACTCTCCTTTTAGAAGCAACTCTAATGAGTGCTTTTGAATACCATACATATTTTTTAATGCAATTATTTGATCTAACACTTGCTGATCTGGTGCGTTCAAATCTTTGCGCTTGGTGGCTAAAATCATTTTATTTTTGCTAGTATGTTCCAAAGCCACAAATTCAAAAACTTTAGTCTCGTAACCATAGGCTTTTAACAATAGCGCTCGAATTGTATCTGTCAGCATTTCAGCTTGTTGCCCCTCATGAATACCAAACTGCAACATTGGTTTTAATACAGAGGGACTTTGCATTTGAGGTCTCAACTCTTTGTGGCAGCACGGCGCGCACATAATCATTTGCGCATTCAATCGAATACCGGTATGAATCGCAAAATCAGTTGCTACATCACAGGCATGCAACGCAATCATGACATCGAGTTTTTCAGGCGAGTAAGTTCGTACATCTCCTTGGAAAAAATCTAAATGCTTAAAATCTGATTTACGGGCAACATCTTGACAGAATTGAACCATTTTCTCGTTCAGTTCCACACCTGTAACATAAGGATTATAATCATTTTTTTGTAAGTAGTCATACAGTGCAAAGGTGAGATAACCTTTACCTGAGCCAAAATCGACAACGTTGAGCTGCTGATCAACTTGAATTTGGTTTAATGCGCCTGAGCAAATCTCAACAAATTTATTAATCTGTTTCCACTTACGCGCCATGCTTGGAATAATTTGTTCTTTTTGATCCGTAATACCCAACGGTTGAAGAAAATAACTTTCTTGCTCAACAAAACGGTGTTTTTGACGGTCGTGTGATTTTTCAATGATCTTGGAGACTGAAGCCTTTTTACTTTGAGTTAAGATCGCTTTTTTCTTATTTTTCTTGAGCTGTAACTCGCTGTCCAATGTAAAAAGATTGGCTTGTTTGCATTCACTGACCAATTTACTCACCAACGGATCAGCTTCATCAATTGGAAAATTTTTGGTCACATCTTGAGTTTTAAAGCGATACAGAACATTCAGCATCCATTCATCTTGTAATCGAATCATGCGTAAAGTCATCTTCTCTAAAGCTTCTATCTCGCCCTGATACTGACTCAGAATCATACGATCAAAACGCTGAGAAGCTAATGCTTGATGAAATGCTTCAAGAAATTGTTGCTCTTGCGGTGTGGAGGATGCCGAAACGGTCATAAACAGTGCCAAAAAAAGAAATGCTATTAAATTTTAATGCGTCTTACGCGAAAAGCAAAATTCAATTACGATACAGATGTATAATTAAATGTGTAAGTGAACAATGAAAGCATCTCCTGCTTCGTATGATCCATTAGAAGAAAAAATTAATTTCATCAGTCATGCCATTGGTGCTGTCTTGGCCGTCATCGGTGCCATTTTATTGATTATAAAAGGTGCTGCTTATCCTATGGCACAATGGATCGGGCTTTGGGTCTATGGACTTAGTTTAGTTCTACTCTTTACGGCGTCTAGTCTTTATCATTTTGCGGAAACACCTGAGCGTCGGGGTTGGTTTAAAAAATTGGACCACACGGCTATTTATTATCTCATCGCAGGAACATACACGCCTTTTCTATCTATAGCTTTACCAACGCAAAAAGCTCACTATTTATTAATTGCACTTTGGGTAATTGCGGCGATTGGCACTTTATTTAAATTGGTATTTATTCACCATTTTCAAAAAATATCGCTTTTTGCCTATCTTGCAATGGGATGGTTAGCATTACTTGTGATCGATGATATGCGTACATATTTATCTGATCAAAGTTTAAGCTTACTTATAATTGGTGGCCTTGCTTACACCATAGGCGCATTGTTTTATGCTTTAAAAAAGGTAAGATACACTCACGCTATCTGGCATATTTTTGTATTGATAGGTGCAGGATCACATTTCTTGTCTATTTATCTTTACGTGCTATAACCACTTTAACTACATCGTCTAGCAACCCTAACACCGTAGAGCGAGTTGGTATTTCGTATTTTTTTAAGAAATTACGCCTTTTTTAAAAAGATTACGCTATTAAATCTAAGTTTTTTATTTTTAGTAAGTGTAAGGTCTCTCATGGCGTCTAATACAGCATCACAACAAGCTCAACCCGCAAACTCTAAAACTCGGGTATTAACTGCAAGTCTCGTTGGTACAACCATCGAGTTCTTCGATTTTTATATTTACGCAACAGCTGCAGTCATTATTTTCCCCTACTTGTTCTTTCCAACAAGTACAGATCCTATGACAGCAACGATTCAATCATTAGCAACTTTTGCAATCGCATTCATCGCACGTCCTATCGGCGCCGCACTATTCGGTCATTTGGGAGATCGAATCGGTCGTAAAGCAACCTTAGTGGCAGCCTTGCTAACCATGGGACTTTCTACCGTTGCGATTGGTTTACTTCCAACCTATGCGCAAATTGGCATTGTGGCACCCTTACTTTTAGCTTTGTGCCGATTAGGTCAGGGCTTAGGTTTAGGTGGCGAATGGTCAGGTGCAGTTCTACTCGCAACTGAAAATGCGCCAGAAGGCAAACGTGCTTGGTACGGTATGTTCCCTCAACTTGGTGCACCTATCGGCTTCATCCTTGCCACAGGCTCTTTCCTTACGCTTGGGGCATTCATGAGTGAAGAAGCATTCATGTCATGGGGATGGCGTATTCCATTTATTTCAAGTGCCTTATTGGTGATTGTAGGCTTGTGGATTCGCTTAAAGTTGCATGAAACGCCAGCATTCCAAAACGTGCTTGATAAACAAAAAGAAGTGAATGTCCCTTTTGTACAAGTTTTTAAAAAGCATTCAAAAATGCTTGTACTCGGAACGATTGCAGCCATTTGTACTTTCGTAGTTTTTTACTTAACCACTGTATTTGCATTGCAATGGGGTACAAAACAATTAGGTTACTCTCGTGAAGAGTTCCTACAACTTCAGTTGGTTGCAACGCTTTGTTTTGCAGCATTTATTCCCCTTTCTGCAATTTTTGCGGAAAAGTTCGGTCGTAAAACCACTTCGATCGCGGTGTGTGTAATTTCTGCTATTTTTGGTATTTTCTTTGCGGACATGTTGGAGTCAGGAAGCACACTGATTGTGTTCTTATTCTTATGTATTGGTCTTGCGATTATGGGCTTAACCTATGGTCCAATCGGTACGGTACTTTCAGAAATCTTCCCGACATCGGTGCGTTATACTGGTTCGGCGTTAACATTTAACCTTGCTGGTATTTTTGGTGCATCTTTCGCACCTTTGATTGCAACGAAATTGGCAACTGAATATGGTTTGTCTGCAGTAGGCTATTATTTGACGGCTGCATCAATCCTTTCACTGATTGCTTTCCTGATGATTCGCGAAACGAAACATGATGATGTGAATAATCAAATTTGATGTTTTCATCTAAAAAAACCGGCTTAAGCCGGTTTTTTTATTAGCTGAGTTCAATGATATCAATCATCGGTGGTACTCTGAATCTGAATGGGACACCTACCATGCCAGTACCTACGGACACATAAACATTGGCATGTTCATGCTTATATAAACCACGTTTATGACCCAAGATAGACACTTTTTTCATGATGTAATCTGTCAACCACGGAAGCTCCACTTGTCCCCCATGTGTATGCCCTGACAACATCAACGGATGAGTTGGCAATTTTGGCACCATATCCACCGTATCCGGATTATGTGACAGAATTAACCACGGCTTATCTTGTGGTAAATCAGGCATATCCCTCATGTCGGCCTTACCTGCCCACAAATCCCCCACACCAATCAATCTAAACTCATCAAACTCAACAATCTTACCTTCAATATCCATCACCTGATTTGAAGCTAGCGCATCTTTTAATAATGCCTGAATTGGTGGACCTGGATATTGCTCATCATGATTACCATTCACAGAATAGACAGGCGCTTGGATTTCTCTCAATACTCGGAGCTCTTCTGCCAGCTTATTTTCTGGTTCGTAGGTCCAATCTCCTGCCACAACCACTAAATCTGGTTGAACTTGATTAATCTTATTTACGATAATTTTCAATTGTCTTTCATGCCCAGAAAACAATCCAATATGTAGGTCTGCAATTAATGCCACTTTAATCGGACGTTTAAAGGGTTGCGTTGAACTTAACTTGTAACTCAGGTTATTCACTACTACACGATGTGGCTCAATGAAACGTGCATAAATCAATATACTGCTCAACAAGAAAATAAACACACCTTCATGCAATGAAAATATACCTTGCCAAGTAGCAAAAATACTAAAAAACCACAACGGAACAAGTAAATAAGAAAGATAAAATGCCAAGAGATGAACAAAGGCTTTAAATGGATGTATGGTTTCAGTTCGAGATTGGCTCATCCATGCTTGCGTGACTCCCCAAATAGCGAAGAGCGAGAAAATAATATAGAACGCAGCAAGGATGTTATTTGTTGTCCACATATTCAATCTCTTTCATTAAATCAGACGAATAATCTGAGTGGTTCATTTATCTTTTAAATGGTGCTCTTTATACTTTAGCACACTGAGTTCAAAGAATAGATTATGCAAGCAAATCACATGAAAAAGAATCAATCTCAACAATTGAATCGCCAAAAGAGTACATCTTTTAAAATGCGCTTCATCATGAGTTCATGTTTGGTTCTTGCTTTACCTGCATGCTCAACTTTACCTACTCAACAAGCTATTGCACCTCAATATGCGTACGACATCGACACTCATGACACTTCATTGGCGCAAATTGTCGAACCTTTGAAAATTAAGAATCCTGAATTAACAGGTTTTCATGTTTTATATGATCCAATCGAAGCGATAGCTGCACGTTTTCAATTAATTGAGAAAGCTGAGAAAACACTCGACCTTCAATATTACATTTGGGATAACGACCGTGTAGGTGCATTGGCTCTTTATAAAATCATTCAAGCTGCTGATCGTGGTGTAAAAGTCAGATTGTTAATGGATGACAACAACGCTAAGACGATGGAAAGTATTTATCTCGCGTTGGACCAACATCAAAACATTGACGTAAAGTTATTCAATCCTTATAAATTCCGACGCCTTAGACCCGTTGATATGATTTTGGATCTGAAACGTATCAATCGACGGATGCACAACAAAACGTTTACAGCTGACAATCAAATTACCCTGATTGGCGGCCGAAATATGAGTAATCAATACTACAATGTCAGTGACCGATATCAATTTTCAGATGTCGATGTCATGCTTGTCGGTCATGCAGTAAGTGATATTACCCACTCATTTGATGAGTACTGGAATCATGAATATGCCTATCCAGTTAAAAATATTGTCAATCATCAACAATATACATTGCGCTATGAAGGTTTAAAACAGCAACTGCAAGAGCACTTTGATGATGGTGCTGTACGTAGTTATGTTGAAATTACTCGTGAATCTCATGATTTTGATCGTTGGCTCAATCAAGAAATTAAGCTGGATTGGGTGAAAGCAGAAGTTATCAAAGATTCACCAGAAAAAATCAAAGCGAAAGCAAAGAAAGAGGAACATCTCAACTTTCAACTGGTTGAACGCTTAGAGAAACCAGAAAAAAGTGTCGATATCATTTCCGCTTACTTCGTTCCTGAACGCAAGGGTGAGCAACGCTTAAGTGCGATCGCACAAGATGGCGTTAAAGTTCGCGTACTGACCAACTCTTTTAAAGCCAATGATGTTGCGCTTGTACATGCATTTTATGCGAAATATCGTCAGGATTTACTGCAAAACGGCGTAGAGTTATATGAGTTCCTCCCTGCTTTGCCAGAAGAATTCCAAAATAAAAATAATATTGAAATTTCTAAGCAGTCCAAAGTGAGCCTTAAAGGGCTGAGTCGCTCAAGCCTGCATGCAAAAATGATGGCTTTGGATGATAAGCAAGTATTTATCGGATCATTTAATTTTGATCCACGTTCAGCCAATTTAAATACTGAAATTGGCGTCATTTTAAACAGCCAACCCCTAGCGCAAGCTGTGCATAAAACCATGGATCAGAACCTAAAAAAATATGCCTATAAATTAGTTCTAGATTCACAAAATAATATTAATTGGAAACAAGCGACACCTGAAGGTATTAAAATCTATACCAAAGAACCAAAAATGAAATGGTGGCAAAAAGCAAGCTTGAAAGTTATCTCATGGTTGCCAATCGAAGGATTCATGTAAGAGCAGGGATCATCATGATCCCTGCTTTGCTTCTAATGATTAAGCTTTGAGTACTTTTTGATGTAATGCTTCCAATCCTTCCTGCATTCTGAGTTGCACTTCTCTCGTTAAGCTTTCTACTGTATGCCCAGTAACATCAATCGTGGGCAAGGCTGTTAAATGTGCAACGACTTGAGGCATTTCCAATACCGCTTTGAGATGCGCGGCAAATCCGATATTTCCAATGAAGGGAGCAACCTGATCTAACTCCCCCTCTTGATTGACATAACAGATTAAACAAACTTGCACTGGTTTTTGAGCCTCGATGGCTGCAGCTAAAATTCTTCCATGCACTTTTTTGACTTTAGTTCCATCAGTCGTGGTTGCTTCTGGAAAAAATAAGACAGGGATATTTTGCTTCAAAAATTCTGTGATTTGCTCTTTAATACGGACCGAATCTCCTGAACCTCGTTTAATGAACAGTGTTCCACCACCCTTGGCAAGTTTCCCAAAAATCGGCCAATTTTCAATTTCTGCTTTTGCTAAGAAAAATACACGCGCACTCGAACCTAATACAGGAATATCTAACCAAGAGATATGATTGCTCACCCATAATGCGGGTTCACGAGGAATGTTGCCATGCACTTGTAAATCGATATTAAAAACTTTGCATAAGCGACGGCAAAAATGTTGTACATAGCGAGTATTGTTTGGATTATTCGGATTTTTATACATTTGATGCCTAAAAATTAAATAAAACCCTTCAGTGACAGCAGCAGTACCTGAGATGATTTTTTGGCTATATAGCGCTGTTTTTGAAAATAAATTGAGTTTTTTAGGCGTTAATGTTGTCATAAATTATTTCACTAAATAATAACAGGCGTTATCCACTATAGCTCCATTCTATACTGAGCTCACCAGAGATGCATTGATTATAAAAACCGTATACATAGATTTGAAAATTCAATTTCAATTCAAATACCCAATAAAATATAATTTTTAAATCGAATTTATAGATTTAAAAATTATGCAAACTACAACTCAATCACCATCAAATCAAGTCATTCCCATCTGGTCGGCACTCTTCTCATTGGCATCAATTGTCGGTGGCGTCTTTTTATTTATGCTGGCGTTTATACTTATGTTCAAAACTGCTTTAGGTTAATTTAAATCTATTTCCCTCAATTGTTCAATTTCCTCTACACTAGAGTTTTGATGTGGAGTATTAGCTGAGTGGAAGTTACTGGACAAAATCAAGCAAATGAACGTGCGGTCTTGGTGAGTGTTAATGTCCAAATATTAGAAGATCTTGATCAAGAAGAATTTCGTTTATTGGCCAAATCTGCTGGTGCAGAGATTCTTGAACATATACAAGCTCAACGTATTAAACCTGACCCTAAATTTTTTATTGGTTCGGGTAAAGCTGAAGAAATCGCCGAATTTGTTGCAGCGGTAGAAGCTGATATTGTCATTTTCGATCATTCCCTCACACCATCTCAAGAACGTAATCTCGAGCGTGTTATTCAATGTCGTGTCATCGATCGTACTCGCCTTATCTTAGATATTTTTGCACAACGCGCACGCACACATGAAGGTAAACTACAAGTTGAATTGGCTCAGTTAGACCATCTCGCTTCACGTTTAGTGGGTGGTCGCATGGGCTTAGATGGCCAAAAAGGTGGTATTGGTTTACGTGGTCCAGGTGAAACACAATTAGAAACAGATCGTCGTTTACTTCGTCTCCGCATAACCCAGCTCAAAGACAAACTTGAAAAAGTCCGCCAAACACGAATTCAAGGTCGTGCAGCGCGTCAAAAAGCGTCTATTCCAACAGTGTCTCTAGTCGGTTATACCAACGCAGGAAAATCCACCCTATTTAATATTCTTGCTGAAAGTGATGTGTATGCAGCAGATCAATTGTTCGCAACTCTTGACCCAACTTTAAGAAGATTAAATTGGGATGGCATTGGAACATTGGTCTTGGCTGACACAGTGGGATTCGTTCGCAATCTTGCACACTCGTTAGTAGAGTCATTCAAAGCAACCCTTGAAGAAACACTTGAGGCGACTTTGCTTTTACATGTTATCGATTCAAATAGTCCAGAAAAGCTTGAGCAAATTGATGCTGTTGAAAAAGTCCTAAAAGAAATTGGGGCTCAAGTGCCAATACTACGCGTATACAACAAAATTGATCAAACGGGAGAAGAACCTAAAATCATTTATGCTTCTCCCAATTTGCCTGATCGAGTCTATGTTTCAGCACACTCAAGTCAAGGTTTAGATTTACTGCGACAAGCCGTTCAAGAGTGTTTAATGGGGCAAATACAACAATTTGAACTCACACTCAGACCTGAATATGGCAAATTACGCAATCAACTGTATGAATTAAATGTGATTCAGTCTGAACATTATGATGATCTAGGTCATTTGATTTTAAATATTCAAATTGCGCCACATAAATTAGAGCAACTTATAAAACAAGCACATTTACCAATTGATCAAATTCTTGGTGATAAGGCGCAACAATTTAAAAGACCTTTAGAAGAGTTTGAAATCAAATCATAAATCAGTTAAAACGTGATAAATAATGTTAAAAGTATAATCATGATGCAGTGGATGAAAACGATAGATTGGCCAGCATGGATTGGCACCATAGTGCTTATTATTGGCTTCCGAGAAGGTTCAGTTTGGCTTATGACTCAATTGAATCATCCCGAACTGGGCAATCTTGTCGGGTTGCTTTCCTTACTACTTGTACTGTTTGCTTGGCGTAGATTTGGCACTCTTCCAACCAGAGTTGTCGATGTAAATAATAAAATCATGAAAGAAAGTGCTTTCGCATTTTTACCAATTAGTGCTGGGGCATTGGTTATGTTGGTTCATATGGGTAAAGAAATTCCTCTTTTTTTACTCGTACTCACGTTAAGTACACTTATTCCACTTTGGGTTTACGCCAAAATGGCAAAACGCTGGTTATAGGAGAGAAATATGCTCGCAATTTTAATCGGCTTTGCTATTACGTTATTCGCCTATTTAATTTCAAAACCCTGTAACCGTGTCGTACCACAGATTCCTGTAATTGTATTCGGGATGTTCTTTGTGATCGTCATCTTACTGATTATTGGTATTCCTTATGATCACTACATGAAAGATGTCAATCCGATTTTTGATCATTTATTAGGATACGTCACAGTGGCTCTCGCGATCCCACTTGCAGCGATGCGTTATGACGATTTACCACTAAAAGGCATTTTAGGAATATTAGTGTTTGCTAGTGTCAGTGCTGTCGCATTGCCTATGGGCTTAGCGTATCTACTGCATATGGCAGATTCGACCATTATGGCTTTCGCTACACGTGCAGTGACAACACCAATCGCAATTAATATTGCGACCTTACTCCATGCACCAATTAGCTTAGCCATTTTAATCGTTATTTTATCTGGCGTGATTGGCGCAGCTTTTTCACCACTCATACTACGTCATATTAATGATGAGCGTGCCTCAGGCTTAGCACTCGGTTTAGCAGCCCATGCGATTGGGACAGCTCAAGCTTGGCAACGAGGCAGTGTAGCTGGTCGTTATGCTGCATTTGGTATGGCGGTAAATGCAACGTTTACAGCCGTTTGGCTCCCTACTTTTATTCACTTTTTAAAAGCGACCTCTTGATATACCCACAACTGAAAATAAAAAAGCCACTGATGAGTGGCTTTTTTATTAGACGAAAACGACCAAAAGTAGATTCTATGCAAACATAGGATTATCTACAGCAAACATTTGCTGATCTTCAAGACGATACGCCATTAATTGATTGCCCCAGACACAACCACCGTCAACATTCTGAATATGCGCAGATATTGTTTTGCCCTGTAAGGCAGCCCAATGTCCAAAAATGACTTGATGAGTTTGAGCAGCTTTTGACTCATATTCAAACCATGGCTGATAGCCAGCTGGCATCGGCTCATCTAAAGCATCTTTAAAACTAAATTCAAGTCGACCCTCTGGATCAGTCAAACGCATACGGGTTAGATAATTCACGATACATCGTAAGCGCTCATATCCTGTTAAATCATCTGACCATAATGTAGGTTCTTTACCATACATTTCTTTCAAAAATGCATCCAGAACATCAAAATCATCATGCGCAATAACCGTTTCAACCTCTTGAGCAAACTGTTTCACTTGCTCTACTGTCCAAATATGTGGAATACCCGCATGTGTAATGACAATATTTTCATTTGGACATAAACATAAGGGTTGTTTGCGTAACCAGTCGATTAAATCATCACTGTCAATCGCATCAATCACATCACGAGTATTGTCTTTCTCTTTAATCTCTTTAATGCCCCTTGCGCCCGCTAACAAGGTCAGATCATGATTACCCAAGACTGTCGCAGCAACGCCTCGATCGACCAGTTTCTTGATAAAACGTAAAGCGCCAATCGAGTTTTCACCACGTGCGACTAAATCACCCGCAAACCATAAAAAATCCTGATCAGGATCAAATTTGATTTCCTTGAGTAACATTTTCAAAGCTTCAAAACAGCCCTGAACATCACCAATCACGTAATTATATCGAATGTTTTCACCAGCCATTTATGCATCTACCATTTGATCTGCAAGTGCAACAAATTGAGCAAGTGTTAATGTTTCTGGACGCGCCATTGGATCAACACCAGCTTTTTCAAATCCTTCCTCTTGCAACATGCCTTTTAAACTGTTGCGAAGTGTCTTACGGCGTTGTGTAAATACATGGGAGACTAAACGTGCCAAGGCTTTTTCATTCTTCGCCACTATTGGTTTTACATCATACGGCTCTAAGCGAAATACCGCAGAAGTTACTTTGGGTGGTGGATTGAACGAACCAGGTGGCACTTCAAACAAGAATGTCGGTTTACAGTAGTACTGAATCATGACTGATAAACGACCATATTCTTTGGTATTTGGTGATGCCGTAATACGATCGACCACTTCTTTTTGCAACATGAAGTGCATGTCTTTGACTTTGTCACCAAACTCTAAGAGATGAAATAACAAAGGTGTAGAAATGTTATAAGGTAAGTTACCGACAACACGCAACGGACGACCATCAAACAGTTCAGTGAAATCGTAGCGTAAGGCATCAGTTTCCACAATAGTTAAACGTTCAGGATGCGGTACACGACCGGGTAATCCAGCTGCTAAATCACGGTCTAATTCAATGACAGTCAAAGCATCACATTCACCAATTAAAGGCGATGTTAAAGCAGCAAGACCTGGACCAATTTCAACAATATTGTCACCAGTACGCGGGTTCACCGAACGCACAATTTTGGCAATGACACGTTGGTCATGTAAGAAGTTTTGACCAAAACGCTTACGCGTGTGATGCCCTTCATCTTTCGGGTTTAAGGCATTAATCTGATACATAAAGATTTCCAACGTGTAATTAAGACAAGATCACTGACGCGCTAAATCGAGCGCTAAGTCCACAGCCACCTGTAAGCTCGAGCTTTTCGCAAGTCCAGTACCTGCGAGGGAGAGTGCTGTGCCATGATCGACAGAGGTGCGAATAAACGGCAAGCCCAAAGTAATATTAATGGCTTCACCAAATCCTTGCGATTTTAACACAGGTAATCCCTGATCGTGATACATGGCTAAAACTGCATCGGCATCTTTTAAATTTTCTGGTGTAAATAAGGTATCTGCAGGCAGACATAAACTCATGTCTATCCCTTGCGCACGATAGCGTTCAAGTACAGGATTAATCACTTCGATCTCCTCCACTCCTAAATAACCATCTTCACCTGCATGAGGATTTAAACCGCACACCAAAATTTTGGGAGATTCGATTTTAAATTTTGATTTTAAATCATGAATCAGAATGTCGATGACCTGATGCAAGCGCTCAGCTGTAATCGCATCCGCAACCGCACGAAGGGGTAAGTGCGTGGTTGCAAGTGCAACACGTAAGGTTTTGGTTGCCAGCATCATGACCACGCGTAACACACCAGCAAACTCTTGGTAAAACTCAGTGTGACCACTGAAATGAATACCTGCCTCATTAATCACTGACTTTTGTACAGGTGCTGTCGCCACGCCAACGCTTTTACCTGACATCGCATAATCTGCAGAACGGCGGAGTTGCTCTAAGACATAACTCGCATTTTGAGCATTTAACTCACCCAGTACTACTCTTTCATTTAAAGGAATATGTTCCACATAAAGCTGACCCACTTTTGACGATGTTTGTTGCCCTTGATACTCAATCACTTCAACTTCAAGATGAAGTATTTCTGCACGTTGCTTGAGCATTTGTATATCAGCAAGCACGACGAGTGGACGCTCATCCAGACGTTGCGCAAGGCTTAAACAGATATCAGGACCAATTCCAGCAGGCTCACCGCTGGTGACATACAAAGGAAGCATAACGATCATCATTCAAGGATTTTTATTATTTTAATACAGATCGAATGTGCGATGTTCAACAATCCCAAAATGGTAAAATCTTAGCCCTCTGATTTTTTAATCGTTCTTTTGAGTCTTTTAGCGCCAATCCATACGAAATCTTGCATCTAATAGACCAATTGCATGAGCCATCTCGGATACACATACAATCACGATAACGAGGAACAAACCTAACAAAAGAATCCGTCCAATCGTTGAACGCACTGAATAAAACGCTGAGTCTTTAATGCACAAGAAACCAAAGCCACCGATTGAATAAATAAACCAAGGGAAAATCATAAAATGTGCATACATTGAATATATAAGAATGACACTCAAAACATCGATTCCATAAATAGCGCCAAACACCACGCCTAACGCTAAATATATTCCGAGAAAAATAAATAAAAATCCGGTCAAAAATTTCGTCACTTTACTCACTTTAATTTGATCATGGCGTGAAGATAAATCTGAATGATGAACAGAATGAGAGAAACGATCATTATTATTTTGTGAACTCATCAAAACTCCGAGCTATTATTATGATTATTTCCTCATTCTAAAAGAAATTGATTAAATAAACCGCTATACTTTTCAATCTAAATTAAATAGAATATGCCCCTCGAAATCTTAATATTTTGATTGTGGTTCTAGTGTTTTTCCGCTAGAATTCGCTCTCCTTTTTGTTTGGACAGATTCCACCGTCCAAACCAACTATAATAGGTAGTGGTTAATGAAAACTCTCAGCGCTAAGCCAGCTGAAGTTCAACACGACTGGTACGTTGTTGATGCTTCTGGCAAAACTTTAGGTCGTCTTGCGACTGAAATCGCACGTCGTTTACGCGGTAAGCACAAAACTTCTTATACTCCTCACGTTGACACTGGTGATTACATCGTAATTATCAATGCTGAGCAAGTTCAAGTAACTGGTAACAAGTCACTTGATAAGAAATACTATCGCCACACTGGTTTCCCTGGTGGTATCCGTGAAACTAACTTTGAAAAATTAGTTGCTCACAAGCCAGAAGAAATCTTCCAACGCGCTGTAAAAGGCATGTTGCCAAAAGGTCCTCTTGGTTATGCTATGATCAAGAAAATGAAAGTGTATGCTGGTGCTGAGCATCCTCACACAGCTCAACAGCCACAAGTTTTGGACATCTAAGGGATACAGCACATGGCTACTAACTATGGTACAGGTCGCCGTAAGACCGCAACTGCACGTGTTTTCCTATCTGCTGGTACTGGTAAACTCGTTATTAACAACCGTTCTTTAGAACAATACTTCGGTCGTGAAACTGCTCGTATGGTTGTACGTCAACCACTAGAGCTTTTAGATGCTACTGAGAAATATGACCTTTACATCACTGTTGCTGGTGGTGGTATCGGTGGTCAAGCTGGCGCAATCCGTCACGGTATTACTCGTGCATTGATCGCTGCTGACGAAACTTTAAAACCTGCTCTTCGTCAAGCTGGTTTCGTTACTCGTGATGCTCGTGAAGTTGAACGTAAGAAACTTGGTTTACGTAAAGCTCGTAAACGTCCACAATTCTCTAAACGTTAATTCGTTTTCCGAATTCGGACAAAAAAACCTTGGCTTATGCCAAGGTTTTTTTTCATCTTTATATTTTCCCTTACTCATGAAAATCAGTCGTACACGATACTTTAAAATGAATATTAAACTCTGATATCAATAAAAAGACGCTAGTTTTTATTGCTCTATTTTGACTGACTTAAACAAACATATGCTTAATCA
Organism: Acinetobacter sp. ANC_7553; assembly: GCF_056779895.1. Taxonomy (NCBI): domain Bacteria; kingdom Pseudomonadati; phylum Pseudomonadota; class Gammaproteobacteria; order Moraxellales; family Moraxellaceae; genus Acinetobacter; species Acinetobacter sp. ANC_7553. The sequence continues at coordinate 41,747 of NZ_JBWYIV010000019.1, forward strand.
TCTATCCCAATTTGAGGATTGTTAACTTTTATAACTTCATTAAAAAATACTTTCATGCAGTTTTTTAAATTAAGAGGATAAAAATGTTAAATAGGGAAATATGTTTATCATTCGCCGTAGCCGCTACAATATTCGGTACATCCAATATTGCACAAGCAAATAACTCACAATCAATAGATGCTTTAGCCGTGTGCTGGCAATCCAATACGGGTAAGCATGTTTGTGATGGACCTATACAAAGATTAATGTCTTCATATGAAAACATAAATAAAGCATTAGAGTTAGTTGGATGCTCAGATGGATATCCTGTACAAAATAATAGTCTGGTACATCGATCTTTAGGTCAAAAATTCTCAGTGGTTTACAAGTGTGGCTATAAACTTAGACCTGGCGACACAAGTGCATTAACTAACAATCGCGACGTCCGTCAATGGTGGAGTGGAATCATACATTAGTGCACAAGGCCGATTTAAAGATCGGCTTTTTACATCGCTTTGGATAAAAAAGTTAAAGATTGAATTTCAACAATGCAAGGATAGAAGTTAATAAAAAACGTTCCAGACATAAATACGAATCAATATAAAATCCAAGTGTTTTAATATGCATCGCTCATTAAACGATGATTTTAGCGTGCTTTTTTAGTATCCTTATCTATTCATTAATACTTTGATTGGAATATGTCAGTCGAAACCACCCCATTACAAGGCATCACCATTTATAGTCATGCAGATGACTTTCGATCGCATTGGATTCGCTTCTTACTGGCAGAAAAACAAATTAAACACAATTTATTTATTATCGACGAAGACAACGAGGATCTTGCGAGTTTAAATCCATACAATCGACTCCCGATGATGATTGAAAATGAGTTAAAACTTTTCAATACATCCATCATTTCTGAATATTTAGATGATCGCTATCGTCAGAATAAGTTATATGCAGATGCTCCTGCTCCACGTGCAGAACAACGCCAATATATATGGCGTTTTGAAAATGACTGGTTAAAACTTGCAGATGATATGTTGCGCCACCCAGACACACTTGATGTTGACGCACAAAAGGCAGCCCAAAAAAAGTTAAAAGATACGCTTATCTCGCTGACACCTTTGTTTCAGCACTATCCTTATTTCATGTCTGAACAATTTACAATTTTAGATTGCATGTTGGCACCGATTTTTATACGGTTAAGAACGATGGGTATTGAGCTTCCAAAGCAACAATGCCGCCCGTTTTATTTATATTGCCAGCGTGTTTTCAGTCGTCCAGCCTTCATTAAGTCCATGACGGTTCAGGAAAAAAATCGTTATAGTCCTGAATTAAAATCCGCTTAAAAAAGCAAAAGAGTGAGTCACATGTCTGATCAAGAAATCAAATTAAGTCCAACTCGCCCGTATTTAGCACGTGCGATTTATGAATGGATTTGCGATAACAATCTCACCCCATATCTACTGGTAGATGCCACACAGCCTTATACCGATGTACCTACACAGTTCGTTCAAGACGGTCAGATTGTTTTAAATATCGTGCCACATGCTGTGCATCAACTACACATGAGCAATGAAGCGATTACCTTTTCTGCACGTTTTGGTGGTGTTTCCAAAGATATTTATGTGCCAATCAATGCTGTACTCGGGTTATATGCAAAAGAAAATGGTCAAGGATTATTCTTTGATCCTGATGAATATGCCAATGCACAAACGGATGAAAATCCGATAGAATCTAAACAGCAACAAAATCAAGAAAATGAAGCACCAAAGAAAAAACCGAGTTTAAGAATTTTGGATTGAAAAAACTTACAGGAGAGTTGAATGGCTTTTGATTTAGTACAATATTTTGTTGAGCAGACCAAAATTCAAAAGCCTCAGCTGTTGAAACAGTATCCAGCTGAACAACGGCATGAATATCTCAATGAATTAAATATCTTAGCTTTAGGTAAACTCATCAGCCTATGGCGTAAAGACGAAAAAAAAATATACCAAGAAATTCATGCCGCTGACCAACTTTATATTCAAGAAGTCGCACGGCATTTGACGACATCTCAACATAATCAGTCTACGCTGTCTCATCAAGAACTTGAAACTGCGACATCAGAGATTTTGACCTTACAGCTTAATGAACTTAAACAACTTGATGTAACAGGTCATTATCAACTACAAGGCATGAATGAATTACTTCAGGGTCAAGTTGAACATCTCTCTGGTAAAGCAAAAGATTGGGTTTGGCTAACAAATAACCTAAATGAGTTGATTGGTTCTCAACCTGTCATTCAAGAAGAGATATCATTAGACCAAACGATGAAGGAGTTTCATGACATGGTCAATCAAGTTCAACATGATCACCACGATGTTGCTGAGCCAGAAGTAGTGGCTACACCAACTTGGGCAAAAGTTTTAGAACCTGTAGTTGCGATTGCAATTCTTTGGGTGCTTTACTGTGCCGTACAAACAGTATTTGCATAAATCCGGTCATAAAAAAAGCCATCGTTAGATGGCTTTTTTATTGCTTATTCAGCATCAACCTCAATATTCATCAAGATTTGACGTTTTTTCACTTGCTGACCAACTTGTCCTACGATTTCACCCACAACACCGTCGACATCTGACTTAATTTGCTGTTGGATTTTCATCGCTTCAAGAATCAATAATGTTTGCCCTTTAGTTACACGCTCTCCAGGTTGAGCAATGACATTTATAATTGCACCATCCATTGGGGCACGAATTTTACCATCCCCTGCCACATCGGCAGTCTCAGGTGGTAAATAGGTAATATTTTCCACCATGACGTTGCCATTCGCGCGATCTAAATAAACAAAATTACCATCAAGAACATAGTCGATTCGACGTCGAATTCCATTAATGCTATAAATCAATTGCTGTGTATTTTGCGCTACAACCTCAATCGACTGGCTTTCACCACAGGTTTCAACACTCACTGAAAGACCATCACGATGCACAATGAGATCTAACTTTTGATCATCATATCGAAGTTTCAGTGGTAATGCTGAAGAAACTCCTGTGTTCCAATCTGTTTGCGCAGATGCATTTATCAACAACGCTGCAATCAATGCTAAGCTTTCTAAATTTAGACTCTGTTTATTCAAACTCACATCACTTTGGAAATGCTGTTGAATAAAACCAGTGTTCACATCACCCTCCACCACAAGTGGATGACGTAATAAGTTAACTAAAAACTCCTTATTACTGTTTACACCTAACAGTACAGAATCATTTACAGCACGTGCAAGTAAACGAATCGCATCGGTACGTGTTTTGCCATGTACGATGATTTTAGCCACCATTGGATCGTAGAATGGGCTAACTTCATCAGTTGGCATCATACCGTGATCGATACGTACGCCTTCTAAATCCGAAGGTTGCCAACGCAATACTTTGCCTGTTTGTGGTAAGAAGTCTTGGCGTGGGTCTTCTGCATATAAACGCACTTCAATGGCATGACCATTCATAGTCAATTCTTCTTGCTTGAGCGGTAATGTTTCACCGTTTGCCACACGAAGCTGCCATTCCACAAGATCAAGACCTGTAATCATCTCTGTTACAGGATGCTCTACTTGCAAACGTGTGTTCATTTCTAAGAAATAAAACTCACCTGATTGATCTAGTAAGAATTCAACCGTACCTGCACCCACATAGTTACAAGCTTTGGCTGCGGCAACTGCGGCATCACCCATGGCTTGACGTGTTTCTTGTGTCAATACTGGACATGGTGCTTCTTCAACCACTTTTTGGTGACGACGTTGAATCGAGCAATCACGTTCAAATAAATACACGTAGTTGCCATGTGTATCACCAAAGACTTGGATTTCTACATGGCGAGGCGCAATCACTGCTTTCTCGATAATCAGCTCACCCGAACCGAACGCATTTTCTGCTTCAGAACGGGCAGTTTTTAACGCTTCAAGCAAATCAGCTTCTTGATGTACAAGACGCATACCACGTCCACCACCACCTGCTGATGCTTTCACCATCAATGGGAAACCTACTTTTTTCGCTTGATCTGCTAAAAAGTCGATGTCTTGTTGGTCGCCTTCATAACCCGGTACACATGGTACGCCTGCTTCGATCATGGCGATTTTAGACAAACGCTTGCTACCCATGAGCTCAATCGCACCTGCAGGTGGACCGATAAAGATAATGCCATTTTCTGCACATGCTGCAGCAAAATCAGTATTTTCTGATAAGAAACCATAACCCGGATGCACCGCATCTGCGCCAGTTTTCTTACATGCTTCGATAATATTTGGAATCGATAAATAAGATTCTGATACTTTTGAAGGACCGATATAAACCGCTTCATCTGCGACTTGTACGTGACGCGCATTTTTGTCGGCATCTGAGTACACAGCAACGGTTTCGTAACCTAAGGCTTTTGCTGTACGCATCACACGAGCAGCAATTTCACCACGGTTTGCAACTAATACTTTTGTAAACGCCATAGTTCCACCAATTTTTTAGGCTCCTCTGATCTTGAGGAGCGTATCCTTTTTAATTCACATTCATACAGGCGTTGGAATGTGGTTTATTCTGCCCAGCTTGGTTGGCGTTTTTGAATAAACGCCATTGTGCCTTCCATGCCTTCTGCGCTTGCCACGGCATCTGCAAATTGACGTGCTGCATCATCAAGTAACGGCCCCAATTCTTCTTTGGTGGTACGATGTAATAATGCTTTGGTTGCACGCGATGCCAATGGCGCACAGCGTTTAATTTGGGTAATGGTTTCTTCAAGTGCTGATGCAAGTTCAACTTCATCTGCAACCACTTGATGCACAATCCCCACCTCTAAAGCGGTTTGACCCTTAAAGCGCATACCTAATAAGGCTAAACGACGTGCTTGAGTTAAGCCAACACGTGTCACCACAAACGGTGCAATTTGTGCAGGTAAAATCCCTAAGCCAGTTTCAGGTAAGCCAAATTGTGCTTCTGCATGCGCAATTGCAACATCAGAGACACATGCCAAACCGAAACCACCACCGAGTACAGCACCTTCAAGTACAGCCACAACCGTTTGTGGTGCTTGATCGACTTGCTCAATCAACGCACCAAAGGTACGGTTAAATTCGGTATATGGTGTGTTGTTTCCCACTTCCATCGCTTTAGCACGGATACCCGCCATATCTTTGATGTTTCCACCTGCACAGAAATGACCGCCTTTACCACGCAAAATTACAGCGCGTACAGACACATCATCTTTGATCGCAGCAAATACCGCTTGCATCGATTGCACCATCTTTAGACTCATCGCATTACGGCTTTCAGGATGGTTTAACCATAAGGTTAAAATGCCACCGTCTTGCTCTAGGATGATGCTGCCATCAACTTCTAAATTGGCAATTGAGCTTGATAATGTCATATCAGATCTCCTGCTTATTTTTTCTTACCAGGAAGGATGTCCATCATCTTACAGATAATGCCAAGCATGATTTCGTCTGCACCACCACCGATCGAAACTAAACGACCATCACGGTAGAATTGTGCTGCTGGGTTGTCTGCCATAAAGCCATTACCACCCCAGAATTGTAAGCAGCTATCTGCAACTTCACGTGTTAAACGACCTGCTTTCAGTTTTGCCATAGACGCCATTTGCGTTACGTTTTCGCCTTCGATATGTAATTGGCAAGCACGATAGGTTAATGCTTTCAGCGCTTCAATTTCAGTCATGAGTTCAGCAAAACGGAAATGGATATATTGGTTGTCAATTAACGGCTGACCAAATGTCGTACGCTCTTTAGTGTACTGAATTGTTTTTTCGATACATTGCAACATACCACCCATGGCGTTAGCAGCACCCCACATACGCTCTTCTTGGAACTGAAGCATTTGCATCATAAAGCCCATGCCTTCTTGACCCACTAAGTTACGCTGTGGCACACGTACGTTGTCAAAGAACACCTGTGCAGTGGTACTTGAACGCATACCTAACTTGTCTAATGGCTCAGAGAATGTAATACCCGGTGTATTTGCAGGAACCACAATCATTGATTTGTTAAAGTGTGGCTTACCATCAGAGGTATTCGCTAATAAACAGAAGAAGTCTGCTTGTAGAGAGTTTGTAATCCACATTTTGTGACCATTGATGATGTAATCATCACCATCTTTAGTTGCTGTGGTTTTTAGTGCTGCAACGTCAGAACCTGCTTGAACCTCAGATACTGCAATCGCTGCAACTTTTTCACCTGCAACTGCTGGCGTTAAAAACTCATCACGTAACTCTTTAGAACCAAAACGTGCAATCGCAGGCGTTGCCATATCGGTTTGTACACCCATCGCAAGTGCAACACCACCAACATTGATACGACCTAACTCTTCTGCAACCACCAAGTTATAAGAGTAATCGAGTGCCAAACCACCGTTTTCTTCAGGTTTACAAATACCTAATAAACCCAAATCACCCATTTTTTTGAATACTTCATGAATTGGGAATCGACCCGCTTTTTCCCATTCTGCTGTAAATGGGTTGATTTCGTTTTCTACAAATTGACGTGTTGTACGGCGTAGCGCTTCATGTTCTTCAGTAAATTTCATTTTTGTCTTCCTTAAAATTTCAATATTTTTTAATCTTTAATCTCCCTTGCGAAGCCATGCTTCTCACCACTTTAAAAAGAGGGGGAATTCCTCACTTTTCACAGGGATGAGGAATATATTCCGCAAGAGGGATTTATTAGAATCTTGGCACACCAAAACGTGTTGGATTCAACTCACGTGCTTGTGATTCATTAATCGTTTGCAATAAGAAAATTAGCAATTTACGTGTATCACGTGGGTCGATAATGCCATCATCATGCAACATCGCTGTGTTGAATAATGCAGTCGATTGCGACTCTAATTTCATTGCTGTCGATTGTTCTAAGAAATCTAACATTTGCTCATTTGGCTCCATGCCAGATTCACGCTGTTTTGCTTCTGCAACAATACGAAGAACTTTACCAGCTTGCGCACCACCCATTACCGCAACACGAGAGTTCGGCCATGAGAAGATAAATTGTGGGCCAAGTGGACGACCACACATCGCATAGTTACCTGCACCGTATGAACCATGTGCAATGATCGAAATCTTCGGCACTGTACAATTCGCAACAGCTTGGATCAGTTTAGAACCATGTTTAATGATGCCGTTTTGTTCTGCATCTGTACCCACCATAAAACCTGTGGTGTTATGCAGGAATAAAATTGGGCGTTTGGTTTGTTCACATAATTGAATAAACTGCGCTGCTTTTGCTGCACCTTGTGGCGTAATTGGGCCATTATTAGTAATGATGCCTAAGTGCATACCACCGACTTTTGACCAACCACACACTGTATGTGAGTCATATTCGTTTTTGAACTCGAAGAAATCAGAATCATCAACAATACGGGCAATGATTTCTTTCATATCCAAAGGTTGTTTTGGATCTGAAGGAATGATGCCAAGCAATTCTTCTGCCGAGTAACGTGGCTCTTTATATTCTGGTGTTTCAAGCTTAACTTGCTCTTTCCAGTTTAAATGCTTAAAGATTTCACGTGCGATACGGATACCATCAGCATCATTTTCTGCTAAGTATTCTGCTGTACCTGCCACTTGTGCATGCATTTCTGCACCACCCAATTCTTCAGCAGTTGCCACTTCCCCTGTTGCTGCCAATAACAATGGCGGTCCTGCAAGCAACATTTCAGTTTGCTTACGTACAGTAATCACATAATCAGAAAGACCCGGTTGGTATGCACCACCTGCTGTTGCGTTACCATGGACTACAGAAACTTGTGGAATTCCTTTTGCAGATAAACGTGCTTGGTTGGCAAATGTTGTACCACCGGCAGTAAATACTTCTGCTGCGTAGTTTAAGTTTGCACCACCACTTTCTGCCAAAGTAATGATTGGTAATTTTTGCTCTAACGCAATTTGGTGTAAACGAAGGCTTTTGTGTACACCCATTGGGGCAATCGTACCGCCTTTGATCGCACTGTTATTGGCAGCCACCATACAACGTGTACCATTTACAAAACCAATCCCTGCAATGATCCCGCCACCTGCTTCTGAACCATCTTTATCATCATGCATCTTGTAACCCACAAGACCACACAACTCTACAAATGGAGAATCTGCATCGAGCAACATACGTACACGCTCATGCGGTAAAATCTTTCCTTTTTTATCAAACTTAGGCTTAGCTTTATAAGAACGATCTAGCGCACTTTTTTGAATCGCTCGAATCTCTTCAATTTGCTCGAGCAATTTCGCTTTATTCTGTTCAAATACTTCGCTTCCTACTGCAACTTCGGACTGAATCACTGCCATTCCGTTTCCTCCTTGTTCCTTATAATCTCGATTAATTCTTTTCGTCTTTTTTCTTTAGTACATCTGGAATAAATGCACGGTGGAAGCCGTTATAAGACTCACTATTTTCTGCAGATGATAATGGGAATACGCGTGTACCTTGTGAAGCCGCACCATCGATACGTACTGTCATCCCTGAAACAAAGTTGGCCGCTTCAGAAAGTAAATACACAATCGCTGAAGACACTTCCGATTCTGTTCCCATACGTTGTAAAGGCACATTGCCTGAAAGGTTTGGGATAATGAATTCTGCGACAGGGCCTGAATAGGTATCCATCCCTGATGAAATAATCCAACCCGGTGCCACACAGTTTACCCGCACACCTGATTTACCCCATTCCACCGCAGCCGTTTTGGTCAGGTTATCAACACCTGAACGTGCTGCACCTGAGTGCCCCATACCCGGCATACCGCCCCACATATCTGCTGCCATATTGACGATGGCACCACCATTTTTTACCATCCACTGGTTATAGGCTTCACGCATAAGATAGAAGGTCGAATGTAAGTTATTACGGATGACCGCATCAAAACCATTGGCAGAAATACTTTCTAATGTTGATGGGAACTGACCACCTGCGTTATTCACTAAACCATCAATACGACCGAATTTTTCGATCACTTCCGCAATCATTTTTTTAACTTGTTCTTCTTCGCGGTTATCACACACGATGCCATGTGCACGACCACCATCTTCAGTGATTTCAGCAATCACTTTTTCAAGTTTTTCGATCTTACGACCTGTAATCACCACTTGCGCACCAAGTGATGCAAGCTCATGCGCCGTACAACGACCAATGCCCGAGCCACCACCTGTTACAATCACGACTTTGCCAGCGAATGCATCATTTCTAAAAATTGATTGATAACCCATTGCGCATATTTCCATTTTTAATTGATGTAAATTGTTTTAGATTGGGCACCATGGCGATGCCCAAATTTATGCTTACAGTAAATCTGCAGGCACTTTCACTGGCATATCTAATAATTGCTGTGCAAAGGCTTTACCTTGTGGGTCAATACGTAAACTTGCAACACCACCACCACCAAGCGCATCAATTAACAAGAAGTTAAGTGCATTTAAGCCCGGCAATTCATAGCGACGTACTTCGCCACCATTACCACCTTCAAACACATGCTTCATATATTCCGCAACATTCGCTTCAGTTAAAGATGCACGAATCCAAGGTAAAAATTCTGGTTTACGTGCAAGTACACCGATGTTGCTGTAGTTACCTTTATCACCACTACGTACATGTGCAACTTGTACTAAAGGCACTTCAACTTCATTACCTGTTAAAGTTGCCACTTCACCTGCTGGAATGGTTGGGATTTCTTGTGGTGCTTCACCATGCGGAACATCAACTTTATGACGCTCGCCATTGATATCCACCTCGATATTTAATTTCGATTTTTCTACCAAGAACGAGAATAATTTAATTACTGGAGATGGTTTTGGACGCCCCCCCACAATCCCTGTTAATGCAGGTGCCATACCTGTAGAAGCTTGTGCAATTTCAGAAGCAAAGAACATACATGCTTCTTTAAACATATGTTTAACGGCAATTTTCACCACAACTTCACGTGGATTTTGCACACGTCGGTTTGCACCATAAGTTGTTTCCGTACCTAAAATCTCAATAGATTTTTCAGTAAATGGTGGAATTGAACGAAGCGCCATTACACGCTCAACTTTATTTAAAATTGCATTAGAAACGGCATAAGCTTTTTCTTCTGCATCTTGGCCTGCAAGTAAGAAGCTGACTAATACACGGTTACCATCAGGATAGGTCGTGCTTACTTTGTAGTGTTGTGTTGGCGCTGTACCTTTTGCACCTGTCACAAGTACACGATGCACACCCACTTGCTCAAGTTTGACTTGGCTAAAATCAGCCGTTACATCAGGCAATAGATAAGCTTGTGGATGACCAATCTCATATACAATTTGTTCGCCTACCGTACCCGGAGATACTAAACCACCTGTACCATTTGGCTTAGTCACCACAAATGATGAATCTGCTTTCACTTCAACAATTGGGAAGCCCATATTGTCAAAGCCTTCAACCAAACGCCAATCTGTGAAGTTACCGCCAGTACATTGTGCACCACACTCAATCACATGACCTGCAAGTGCCGCTTGTGCCAATTTATCGTAATCTGCTAAATCCCATTTGTATTCATGCAATAAAGGCCCAATCACCACAGCCGAATCCACAACACGACCTGTAATTACAATATCTGCACCTAAATCTAAAGCATCACGAATCGCTACAGCACCTAAATATGCATTACTACTTGCGACATGTGGAGGAAGATCCTCACCATTAAACATTTCTTTTATATTTTGTTTTTGAAGTTCAGCGTGCTGATCCATTAAATCATCACCAAGTACCACCGCAACTTTCAAATCCAAACCAGCATTTTTGATCACTTCTTGAAGTGCATCACGGCATGCCAATGGATTTACACCGCCAGCATTACTTACAACTTTGATTTTCTTGTCCGCAATTTTGTTGATGAGCGGTGTCATAACACGACTAACAAAGTCCAATGCATATCCATGAGAAGGATCTTTCATTTTGGCTTTTGCCATGATAGACATGGTGATTTCTGAAAGATAATCAAATACTAAATAGTTAATATCCGACATGTGTACCAATTGAAATGCAGCTGTGTTGGTATCTCCCCAGAAACCTGAAGCACAGCCAATTTTTACAATTTTTTGTTCGTCCTGAATATTTGTCATAACCATCTCATTATTCTGTTTAGAATTTGAGCTTAATCTACCAAGCAAGCGCTTGGTTTGTAAAGTGCAAAATGTTATTATTATTTGCAAATCTGCTTATTGCGCTAAAATTTGCATGGAAGCAACGCGTTTAGAAAACAAAATAGGATAAAATAACAAGATGATCGCGACCTCTATTGACCAAATTCAACCAATAGCCTGCTTTGACGATACACCACGTGGTCGTTTACTTTTGGGGGCAGCTTATTTATTCCATAAACAAGGTTATGCCAAAACCACTGTTCGTGAACTCGCTCAGTTTATTGGTATCCAATCTGGAAGTTTATTTCATCATTTCAAAACCAAAGACGATATTTTGGCACATGTGATGGAACAAACCATCATTTACAATCACGCTTGCCTTGAAAGTGCCATATCCACTTCAGACCATCCAGAGCAACAACTCAAGGCTCTGATTAAAGCTGAACTCGATGCGATCTCTGGGGATACAGGTTCCGCTATGGCTGTATTGGTCTATGAATGGTTTTCACTTTCTGAGGAAAATCAGAAGAAACTATTAAAATTAAGAAATGATTATGAAGAGATATGGCTGAGTGTCATCAAGGTATTACATGACAAAGGCAAAATTAAGCACGATCCTTTTATCTGGCGAAGACTGATTGGTGGGTCAATCGCTTGGACCGTAACTTGGTACAATCCAGAAGGGAAAATGTCACTTGATGAGTTAACCAATATCGTCTGGGATATGGCAATGAATGCTTAACTTTATATCTGATCAATTAAAAAAGGTGGCTTTAGCCACCTTTTTATTTCTTTTAGAAGCCCAGCTGTCGGCTTGCCAAATCTTTCATAATTTCCTCAGCTCCACCGCCTATCATATTCACTTTAACTTCGCGATATATACGTTCAGATTTCATGCCACGCATAAAGCCCATGCCGCCTAGTGTTTGAACGGCTGCATCAGCACAGAATTGCATAGTTTGCGTTGCTACGTTTTTGAGCATACAAATTTGTGCAATCATTTCATTCCCCTGAAGTTCAGGACGACCCATTTTATATGCCGTATCTTCAAGTAAAGCGCGAGTCGTTTGTAAACGTGTTGCCATATCTACCAATTTATGACGAACCACTTGGTGATCAACCAAACGCTTACCAAAAGTACGTCGCTGTTGAGCCCAATCTAAAGCTTCTTCATAACAAACTTTTGCATAACCATAACTACTCGCAGCCAAGAAAAATCGTTCCATATTGAAATTATTCATGATAACAAAGAAGCCCATATTCTCAGGACCAATCAAATTTTTTTCAGGCACTTTAACTTGATCGAAGTGCAAATGAGCGGTATCAGACGCCCACCATCCCATTTTATCTAACTTCGTTTTTGTAATACCTGGCGTATGGGCATCAATCAGTAGCATTGAGATACCATTGGGTCCCTTTCCTTCAGGATCAGTTCGAACGGCAACAGTATAGTAATCAGCACGAATACCAGAAGTAATAAATGTTTTTTCACCACTGACTATATAGTAATCACCTTCTTTTACTGCTTTTGTTTTAAGTGCTGCAACATCAGAACCTCCGCCTGGTTCTGTAATTGCTAAAGCAGAAATCTTCTCACCTGATAAGATTTGTGGCAAAACCTCTGCTTTAACATCTTCACTTGCAAAGCTATTGATTGGCGGTGCACCGATCATATGTGAAAGTAAGGAAGCGATTAACCCACCTGATGCCGCCTTTGCCAACTCCACACATCCCAATAAAGTATAGAATGCATCTGTATCTGGGATACCACCGTATTTTTCATCAAAACCTGATGCCATCAATCCAACTTCTGCAGCTTTTTTGTAGAGTTCTCGTGGAAAAATTTCAGCTTCGTCCCACTCATTTACATAGGGAATAATTTCTTTTTCTACAAATTTTTTTACTGCATCGGCAAATGCAAAGTGTTCATCTGTGTAATAGATCGGATTGTATTGCATCAACTATGTCCCTGAAATTATTTAAATCCTCATAGGCATACTGACATTTATTGTTGTTTTTTTAATTGCAAGAATCATCAATCTTTTGGCATAAATTAACTGAATGGAGCTTCTTATTTAATTACAAGGGTTTAATTATTTTCAAATTCGATTTTTTTCACATAAAAAAACACCCCCTTCTATTGAAGGGGGTGTTTAGAATAATGAGCTGGCGATGACTTACTCTCACATGGGTAACCCCACAC
>NZ_JBWYIV010000020.1:0-47652 GCF_056779895.1 Acinetobacter sp. ANC_7553
GTTAAAGTTGTTTTACCATGGTCAACGTGACCGATTGTGCCCACGTTAACGTGTGGCTTATTACGTTCAAACTTAGCCTTAGCCATGAGATTTTCCTTTTTAAACTACTCATGGAGGATCACTCCATGAGCACTTGGTTTTAAACTATGAATTAGTTGGGCTTATAGTAATCGAAAGATTACTCGTCGTCACCTTTTTTACCACCAGCTTGGAACTTAGCAATGATGCCTTCAGCCACGTTACGTGGAGTTTCGGCATATTTAGCAAATTCCATAGAGTAAGTCGCACGACCTTGAGACATAGAACGCATGTGTGTTGCGTAACCGAACATCTCAGAAAGTGGAACTTCAGCACGGATTGCTTTAGTACCGCCAGGTAAATCGTCCATACCTTGAACCATACCACGACGACGGTTTAAGTCACCCATGATATCGCCCATGTAATCTTCTGGAGTTTCTACTTCAACTTTCATGATAGGCTCAAGAAGAACAGGATCTGCTTTCATGAAACCATCACGGAATGCGTAAGAACCCGCCATTTTGAACGATAATTCGTCAGAGTCGACATCATGGTAAGAACCATCGAACAATGTCGCTTTGATGCCTACAACTGGGTAACCAGCAAGGACACCATTCTTCATACGTTCTTGAATACCTTTGTCAACCGCACCAAAGAATTCTTTAGGTACAACACCGCCGACAACTTCTTCAGCGAACTCGTAGTCTTTACCAGCTTCAGGATCCATTGGCTCTAAACGTACATATACGTGACCGAACTTACCTTTACCACCAGTTTGACGAACGAACTTACCTTCTTGCTCAACAGATTTTTTAATCGTTTCGCGGTAAGCAACCATTGGTTTACCAATGTTCGCTTCAACACCGAATTCACGCTTCATACGGTCAACGATGATGTCAAGGTGAAGCTCACCCATACCTGCAATAATTGTTTGACCAGATTCTTCGTCAGTACGAACGCGGAATGATGGATCTTCTTTCGCCAAGCGGCCCAAAGCAACTGACATTTTTTCTTGGTCAGCTTTAGTTTTAGGTTCAACTGCAAGTGCAATTACTGGCTCTGGGAATTCCATACGCTCTAATGTGATCACGTTGTTTTCGTCACAAAGTGTATCACCTGTAGTCGTGTCTTTAAGACCTACACATGCCGCGATATCGCCCGCACGAATTTCTTCGATGTCATGACGGTCATTAGCGTGCATCTGTACAATACGACCAACACGTTCACGTTTAGATTTAACAGGGTTATAAACTGCACTACCAGCTTTTAAAACACCTGAGTAAACACGAACGAATGTTAAGTTACCTACGAATTTGTCGTTCATGATTTTGAACGCAAGCGCAGCAAACGGTGCTTCATCAGACGCTTCGCGAGAACCTTCTGTCTCATCTTTGTCGTCTAAGATACCTTTAATTGCTTCAACGTCAGTAGGTGCTGGTAAGAATTCAATAACAGCATCCAACATACGTTGAACACCTTTGTTTTTGAACGCTGAACCACAAAGCATTGGCTGAATTTCATTCAACAATGTACGCGCACGAAGACCATTAACGATTTCTTCTTTAGTCAAATCACCTTCTTCTAGGTACTTATCCATGAGTTCTTCTGATGCTTCTGCAGCAGCTTCAACCATGTTCGTACGCCATTCTTGAGCAAGCTCAACAAGGTCAGCAGGAATTTCACCGTATTCAAACTTCATACCTTGAGATGCTTCATCCCAGATAATCGCTTTCATTTCGATAAGATCTACTACACCTTGGAAGTTTTCTTCTGCGCCAACAGGAATCACGATTGGCACTGGATTACCACCAAGACGTGTTTTTACTTGTTCAACAGCACGGAAGAAGTTTGCACCAGTACGGTCCATTTTGTTAACGAACGCAATACGAGGTACTTTATATTTATTTGCTTGACGCCATACAGTTTCTGACTGAGGTTGTACACCACCTACAGCACAGTAAACCATGCACGCGCCGTCAAGAACACGCATAGAACGCTCAACTTCGATCGTGAAGTCAACGTGTCCCGGTGTGTCAATTACGTTAATACGGTGTTGTTCGAACTGGTTACCCATACCTTTCCAGAAGCAAGTTACTGCTGCTGAAGTAATGGTAATACCACGTTCTTGCTCTTGTTCCATCCAGTCAGTTGTTGCTGAACCTTCGTGAGTTTCACCTAGTTTGTGGCTCTCACCTGTGTAGAACAAAATACGTTCAGAAGTCGTTGTTTTACCAGCATCAATGTGTGCTGAGATACCAATGTTACGGTAACGAGAAATTGGGGTTTGACGAGCCATGATTTCTTGCATTCCTAAATTTTGTTGTTTAAAACAGGACGCTTTAAGCTGCTGAGCAGCTTAAAGCGATTCGATGACAAATCAGTGAAACCCGACTTACCACCCTCCTGAATAGGGGCTGTTTTATCCGCTTAGAAACGGTAGTGAGAGAAGGCTTTGTTGGCTTCAGCCATACGATGCACATCTTCACGTTTCTTGATCGCTGAACCTTTACCTTCAGCTGCGTCAAGCAACTCACCAGCAAGGCGTAACGCCATAGTTTTTTCAGAACGCTTAGCAGCAGCATCTACTAACCAACGCATCGCTAGAGCAGTACGACGGGATGGGCGTACTTCCATAGGAACTTGGTATGTAGCACCACCAACACGGCGTGCTTTTACTTCGACCATAGGACGAACTTTTTCAAGAGTAGTCTCGAAAAATTCAACTGGGTCTACTTTAGATTTTTCTTGAACGCGGTCTAAAGCACCGTAAACGATACTTTCAGCAATAGATTTTTTACCATCTTGCATTACGTGGTTCATGAACTTAGCGATTGTTTGGCTGCCGAACTTAGGATCCGGAAGGATTTCACGAGCAGCGACTACGCGACGTCTTGGCATTTTAATACTACCTATAAATATGACACTTCAGGTTTATCCAGCAGCAGTACAAAGTGTCATGTACTATTCGCTGGCCTTACTACACGTCGCTTGAATTTCACAAAATTAAATGCAGAAATCAGACAAGCGAGACGATAAAGGATTGCAGTTCTATACGTTTAAGAAAATGATCTAATTAGATTATTTCTTAGGACGCTTAGTACCGTATTTAGAACGAGACTGGTTACGATCTTTAACACCAGCACAGTCTAAAGAACCACGAACGGTATGGTAACGTACACCTGGTAAGTCTTTAACACGACCACCACGGATAAGAACAACACTGTGCTCTTGTAGGTTATGGCCTTCACCACCGATATAGCTAGATACTTCGAAACCTGAAGTTAAGCGAACACGGCAAACTTTACGCATTGCTGAGTTAGGTTTTTTAGGTGTAGTTGTGTAAACACGTGTACAAACACCACGACGTTGTGGACAAGCCTTCAACGCAGGAACTTTTGATTTTTCAATCAAAGTCGTACGACCCTTACGGATCAACTGATTTGTTGTTGCCATGTGGCAATTCTCCCGTTAATAAAAAGCCCCAAAAAATACTACTTTTTGAGGGCATGCAATTGTAAGCCAAGAAGTAAAAATGGTCAACATTCAACATGACATCAAATATTGACCATTGTGTGCTTACAATGAAATTTTCAGAATGATTTGATCAACCATTCATAACTAAATTTATTGCTTTTTCTGTGACGTAGGTAGTGAGTTTGCTGCTTCGTCTTTCTTTTTTGAATTACGACGCTTAGGGGGTGCTTTTACCTGCACAATAGGTTCGCCTTGAGGCTGGTCTTTATCAGCGTCTTGAACACTTTCATTAGAAGCCGATTCCACATGTTTTTCAGCTAAGGCCTTAAGACCATCCTCAACACTGACCGCTTCTTCTTTTTCAGACTCCGCAGTTTTTGCTTCAATTTTAATTGCTGAAATTGAATCATTATGAACTGCAGACTCATCAACTTGAATAGACTCTTCTCCTTCAAGTTTTTTTGCAAACTCTTCAACCTCAACCACTAACTCATTATTGATTGACGCTGCGGAATTCAATGCGAGTGAGGACTGCTTTAATAATTCTGTGCCGCGCTCAAAGGCCTCCTGAACAGATACCTGCTCATCTGGATGTTGGAGAATGTACTGCTGTGCTCCAGAAAAAACAGCTCTAGCTTTAGAATGAGCCTCTTCCACCAAACGCCAGCTATATACTGCACCAATACCAGCACCAGCCACAGGTGCTAATTTAGATAAAATTGAAATTTGAGGAATCTGATTCAACCAATTCCATTTATAACCACCCTCAGGATTACTCAGCCAATTTTTTAAAGCCGTGAAGTCGTTACTAGAGCCCAATAGGGTTTGTAGCTGATGAGTATCTTGTGTTTCCAATAAATTTGCGACTGTTCTTAATGCCACTAAAAGTGTTTGCTTTTCCGCAATAACACCTAAATCGACTTGTTTGAATACATACTCAACGATCTCTTGCTCTTGACGATGATTAAGTTCAAAACCGTGCGCGCGCCCTTCTTGGTAAATACTACGCAACGTAAATGCCAACGAGAAAGGAATATCGATGGCCGTACCAACTACGCCTGTCGCACCAGACACTGCCCCCTGAACCGCTGCAATGAATTTATTTTGATTGGCTAATGCTTCACCGATACGATTCGCACGATCAGGGCTTGATTTAAGTTCATCCAAGCTTTTTGCACCAACTTCCTTTAATACATGCTCAACTGAACTTAACTCAGAAACAAAATCATTCAATTTATCAAAAAAATAATCTGCAACTTTGTTGTTTAAGTCCGGAAAGATAAAAGAAGCAACATTATTTAATTTACTGTAATGACGACCAAAAATTTTTTGAGAAACTTGAGGGACATGATCACGAAATAATTGTTGAGGGGTTTCGTACTTTTTTTGTTCAGTCATTTTTCTCTCATCTAAAGTTATGTCAATAATTTTTTGTGGATCAGGTTGTTGCGTCAATTTCGCAATTGATCCTGGTGCAACATGTTGTGCCAGTTCAAAGCCAGTAGCACTGAGCTTTTTAGCCACTCCAAATGCTTTTGATACCAGTCCGCTAGATTGCTTATTATTAGAATTTGCCATTTACAACCCTCCTTCGCATTTATCACTTATGTTTAAAATTCTATGTGCAGTCAAGAGTTATCTCAACTTTATCGTGTTTTATTCGGTTGCAATATAGTGAACATATCTGCCAATAAGCGTTTTAACGCTGCGATATTGATTTGCCATAAGAATTTAAAATAGATTCTGATATCATGATACGAATTTTTGACAAGATCTTATGGACTTTTACATCCAATCAAATCGATGTGAATTTTTCCATAAAATGACTTCACCATGATAGGGAATTGTAAATGAAACGTGTTGTAATCACTGGTATGGGCATTAACTCATGCATTGGTAATACATTAGAAGATGTAAATCATGCCTTACAAAATGGTATTTCAGGCACACGTTTTAACCCAACTTATGCTGAACTTAATTTTAAAAGTCATGTTAGTGCTGCAGCAGAACAAAATTTTGACGGTATTGACCGTAAACTGAAACGCTTCATGGGTGTATGTGCGATGTATGCCTATAACGCTGCAGTCGCTGCAGTTGAAAATGCGGGTCTAACAGCTGAAGATCTTGCGGGCAATCCTCGTTATGGTATTGCGGGTGGTTCAGGCGGCAACTCTACAGCTTCTGTCGCTGAAATGATTGAACTTCTTGAAGAGAAAGGCGCACGTAAAATTGGCCCTTTCTTTGTTCCACGCAATATGTCAAATACTATTACTGCTAACGTTGGTGTGGCATTCAAATTACAAGGTATCGCTCACTCTATTACAAGTGCTTGTGCAACCTCAGCTGATGCCATTGGTTACGCATACAACCTGATTCAACTTGGCAAACAGGATCTAATGCTCGCTGGTGGTGGTGAAGAAGATCATTGGTCACAAAGTCTATTATTTGATGCAATGGGTGCTTTATGCTCAAAATATAATGACTCACCAGAAACCGCTTCTCGCCCTTACTCTGCTGATCGTGATGGTTTTGTCATTGCTGGCGGCGGTGGTTTCGTGGTACTAGAATCTCTTGAGCATGCTCAAGCGCGCGGTGCAAATATTCTTGCTGAAGTCGTTGCATATGCAGCCAACTCTGATGGTGCTGATATGGTCGCACCATCAGGTGAAGGTGCAACACGTTGTATCTTGATGGCACTTGATGAAGCAAAACAGCATGGTGTTGAAAAAATTGATTATGTAAATACACACGGCACATCTACACCAGCTGGTGATGTGACTGAATTGAAAGCAATGGAACGCGCATTCGGTGAAGGTCAAGTACCACCTTTAAGTTCAACAAAATCTATGACAGGTCATAGCTTAGGCGCTGCAGGTGTACAAGAAGCGATTTACTCTATTCTCATGATGCAGAATGACTTTATTGCACCAAATATCAACGTTACTGAGCTTGATGAAGGTGCAAAACCATTTGATATCGTACTTGAAAAACGCGATACAAAACTGAATACTGTAATGAGTAACAGTTTTGGTTTCGGCGGCGTAAATGCCTGCCTCATTTTCAAGAAATGGGAAGGCTAATTTAATTCCGCCCATAATGGGTGATTAGATGGATGCTCCTTCAGATGCTTTCCTATGGGTAAAAGCATTACATATTATTGCTGTGGTATGTTGGTTCGCTGCTTTGTTCTATCTACCACGGCTTTATGTTTATCATGCGATGAGTGACGATGCCATAAGCCATCAACGCTTTGAAGTCATGGAACGTAAGCTTTATCGTGGCATTATGTGGCCTGCGATGATCGCAACATTGATCACTGCACATTTTTTAGTGGACTGGGGTGATGCAACTCGACATTATCATGAAGCTTTATGGTTTTATTTAAAAGTTGGTTTAGTCGGATTACTGGTCATATACCACCTAGTTTGTGGATATTACCGTAAAAAACTCATTGATAATGCACACTATAAAAGTCATAAGTTCTGGCGCTATTTCAACGAAATGCCCACATTGATCTTATTCGCAGTGGTAATTTTAGTTGTGGTCAAACCTACATTCTAACTAAAGAATATAAAAAAACCTCCATTCGTGGAGGTTTTTTTCTCTAAAAATTAATTATGGTTACGCTTACGCATACGTGGTTTATAAAGAACACGGTATGTTACAGCTAACAAAATCAACCAGATTGGGCTAATCATCAAAGCTTTCAGCGTGTCTGGCTCTAAACTTAAAATGATTAATGCAAATAGCAAAAATGCCAATACAACGTATGACATTGCCACTCCACCCGGCATTTTAAAATTCGACTTTTCATGTAGCTCAGGTCGCAATTTACGGTAGCGTATATAGCACACCACGATAATCGCCCAAATACTAATGAAAAGAATCACACACAGCGAACTTGCTAATGTAAAAGCTTCCATCGTATTTGGCACAAAATACTGAAATGCTGCACCGGCCATAATAAATGTACATGAAAAGATTAATCCCTTAGCAGGTACGGCACGACTTGAAAGTTCTGCTAGCTTTTGAGGGGCTTGGCCGTCACGTGCCAATCCAAATAACATTCGACTGGTAGAAAAGACGCCACTGTTCATGGAAGACATCACAGAAGACAAAACCACTAGGTTCATAATCACAGCAGCTGAACCAATACCCGCAAATAAAAATAATGTCACAAATGGACTTTGATCTGCTGGGATATTGATCCAAGGTGTCACAGACATAATCATGATCAACGAAAGCACATAGAAAATGATAATACGTGTCGGAATAGCATTAACCGCTTTTGGTAAATTTTTTTCAGGATCTTTGGTTTCCGCAGCCATCGTCCCGAGTAACTCTACACCAACAAAGGCAAACATTGCGATTTGAAAGCCTGCCAAAAAGCCCATTGTTCCTTTCGGGAACATTCCACCATGAGACCAAATGTTACTGAAGCTTGCAACAGCACCACTTGGTGACTGAAAACTCGTAAACACCATGAAGGCACCCACCAAGATTAATCCAATAATGGCTAAAATTTTGATTAATGCAAACCAAAACTCAATTTCACCAAAAAGTTTTACAGTGACTAAGTTAATTGCGAGTATGAATAAGACACATCCTGCACTAATCGCTGCTTGCCCCATTGGGGTAAACATTTGATCTGGAGGTAACCAAAAACTGAGATAATTGATAATTGCTGCTAAATCAGCAATACCGACCAAAATCCATCCCAGCCAATAGGACCAACCAATATAATACCCTGCACCTGGTCCAATGAGATCATGTGCCATATCAATAAATGATTTGTAGTGCAGATTAGATAAAAGAATTTCACCAAGGGCACGCATCAAGAAAAAAAACATAGCACCAATAATCATATAAATGATGATGATTGAAGGTCCTGCAAGTGAAATCGTTTTTCCTGAGCCCATAAACAACCCTGTACCAATCGCTCCACCGATGGCGATGAGTTGTAAATGTCGATTTGAAAGCTTACGCTGTAATTCATTGGGAGATGATTGTTCATCAATATTTGTGGTTGTCATTATTCAACATCCTTTTACACCATCTAATCTAATCGATCAGCCTAAATTCCGCTTCAAACTGAGGTTCGAGAGATTTTGTTATTATGAGAGGAGCCATAAATGACTCTTCCTCGTGAAGTCTTACTTATATTCAGTTATTTCAATGCAGCAATCACTGCGATTTCAATTAACCATTCTGGATTAACGAGGTCAGCCTGAATGGTTGCTCGTGATGGTGGTATTGAATCCTCCATCCATTCAATCCAAATTTGATTGAAGATTTGAAAATCTTCCAAATTCTTCACGAAAACTTGTGCTGACAATAAACGAGATTTATCTGTGCCTACTTGAGCCAAAAGAGCGTCGATCGTATTCAGCACATCTTTCGTTTGTAAGGCGATATCAGGCGTCGTAATCTTAGGTACTTGACCAGAAAGATAAGCCACTTGATTAAAGACTGTAACTGCACTCATCACGCCATTACTATTGAATTTTTGAATATCCTGATTTTGCATATTAATTCCTTGATTACTCAGTATCGATCCTAGTGTTGATCGTTGAATTTTTAACATTAAATTTCTAGAACAAATGGAACCCGCGTCGTTACGCCACACATTAACTCATATCCCACAGTACTCGCTCCTGCAGCGACCTCATCAATCGGTAACAAACTTCCATACTTTGAGACGCCCCACAGTACGACTTCACTGCCAATTTTTGCATCTTCAATATGCGTGATATCAACAGCTAGCATGTCCATACTTACACGACCAATTAAAGAAGTTTTTTGCCCATTCACAAGCACTGCTGTGCCAGATTGAGTAATCCGTTGATATCCATCTGCATATCCACAAGCGACAATGCCAATTTTCATAGCTTGTTCTGCAAAAAATGTCGATCCATAGCCAATACTTTGCTGAGGATTAATTTCTTGAATTGCAATCAATTCACTTCTTAAAGACATTGTTGGTTTTAAGTCCCAATCTTGAATAGTATGGGTTGGATAATCCGGTGAACTCCCATACAACATAATGCCACTACGTACAATGTTAGAGTGGACATGATTGGCATGTCTAAGAATCGCTGCGCTATTACTTACTGAGCAAGGACCACCTAAAGCACTGACGATTTGATTGAATACTGAAATTTGATAGTCAACGCCAACCTGATTCAAGCGCTCGCCATCAGCATCAGAAAAATGTGTCATGTGAGTGATTGATGACACTTGCGGCAATTCAGTTAACAGACTCCAAATTTCAGAGTAACGTTGAGGTTGGAATCCTAAACGATTCATGCCACTGTTCATTTTCAGAAAAATATTAAAATGAGCATCTAAACCGCACCGATTAATCCATTCGAATTGAATCTCATTATGAACGGTAAATTGAAGTTCCAAATCATGACACAACTGTAAATCCGCTTCTTGAAAGATACCTTCCAAAAGCAAAATTGGGCCTTTCCAACCTAAATCTCGAACTCGTTGTGCTTCACTCAGCTCTAGAAGTGCAATCCCATCAGCATCCTTTAAGGCTGAATAAATGCGCTCGATCCCATGGCCATAAGCATTAGCTTTTACAACAGCAAAAATTTGGGCATTTGGCACATGTTGCTTAGCAACTTTCAAATTATGTTTGATTGCGTTTAAATGAATGACAGCCTGTATCGGGCGAGACATATTCCTTGTCCTATTATATTTTTTAATAGCAAACCACGCAGCCTTTAAGCTGCGTGGTTATAACGTTGAATTGAAAGTCCATCGGTACTAATCTCTGGAGTCCGATTCAGCACTAAATCACTAATCAGCTTTCCAGAACCACATGCCATGGTCCAGCCGAGCGTGCCATGTCCAGTATTTAAAAATAGATTCTTATATTTCGTCGCACCGATAATAGGCGTACTATCTGGTGTCATCGGTCGTAGTCCCGTCCAGAAACTGGCTTGTGCCATATCTCCACCTGGGAACAAATCACGTGTTACCATCTCTAAGGTGCCACGGCGATCCTCATTTAACTCTTTATTAAAACCACTTAACTCAGCCATCCCACCAACACGAATTCGTTGATCAAAACGAGTTATTGCAATCTTGTAAGTTTCATCTAAGACAGTTGATTGAGGGGCATATTGCGCATCCACGATAGGTATAGTTAATGAATATCCCTTTACAGGATAAATGGGCAAATCTAGACCTAATGGTTTAATAAAATCTCGTGAATAGCTACCGAAGGCAAGTACATAACGATCTGCCGTGAGTACCTGACCGTCTACAATAACGCCTTTAATTTCGTCGCCCTCAACTACGAGTTTTTCAACATTTTGATTAAATTTAAACTCAACACCAATACCTTTTGCATATTCAGCAAGCGCGTTGGTAAAGATATAGCAATCACCAGTCTCATCATTTGGAAGATGTAAGCCACCGACTAATTTGTCTTTAACTTCCGCTAATGCAGGTTCAACTCGACCTAGACCTTCACGATCTAATAACTCAAATTCGACACCTGTTTCTTTTAAAACTTCAATGTCTCGTTGAACTGCTTCTAATTGCGCATCCTTACGAAAAATTTGTAATGTTCCTTTTGAACGATTCTCATAAGATATGCCAATATTTTCGCGTAATTCTCTTAAACAATCTCGACTGTATTCAGCAACACGTACCATACGCTCTTTATTGATGGCGTAATGTGCCGCATTGCAGTTCTTCAACATTTGAGCCATCCATTTCAGCTGCCACAAGCTTCCATCTACATTAATTGCTAATGGTGCATGATGTTGAAACATCCATTTAACCGCTTTAAATGGAATTCCTGGTGCGGCCCATGGTGTAGAATACCCAGGAGAAATCTGTCCTGCATTGCCAAAACTCGTTTCTTCGGCAGGACCTGATTGACGATCTAATACAGTGACGCTTGCTCCTTGTTGCGCTAGGTAATACGCACTTGCAACACCAATGACACCACTACCTAATACAATAACGCGCATGAACTATCCCTCAGCACTGTGTAGTTTATTTCACTAGTATATTTTTGCTTTAATAGTTTTTTTCACTCTTTTAATCGTTATAATTTAGGTAATTTAAGGGTTTTATCCTGAAAAAATTAAAAAATAAGGAAATTATTCATGCGGAAATTAGATCGCACTGATCGTATGATTTTAGATATTCTGCAAAAGGACGGTCGTATTGCCATTAGTGAACTGGCTGCAAAAGTAAATCTTTCTACAACCCCATGCTCGGAAAGAGTGAAAAGACTAGAACGAGATGGCATTATTATGGGCTATTACGCCCGATTAAATCCGGAGTTATTGGAGCGTAATTTACTCGTTTTTCTAGAAATTAAATTATCGGCGAAATCTGGAGATGTTTTTGATCAAGTCGCCAAGAATTTAGTTGAGATACCTGAGGTCTTAGAATGTCATTTAATTTCAGGTGAATTCGATTACTTGGTGAAAGCGAGACTAAAAGAAATGAGTGCTTATCGCCAACTACTGGGTGACCTGCTTAAAATGCTTCCGTCCTCAGCATCCTCCCATAGTTACATCGTGATGGAAGAGGTCAAAGAATCCTTGTATTTGGATCTAAGCTAAGCTACGAAGAGCAATCTCTTGAGAGTTGCTCTTGAGCCCAAATTTCGGCTTAGATTAATCAACATAATTTAAAATTTGATGGAAAGCTTGAATTCTGGCTTTGGGTGCAGCAGCGGCTAACTCTGCATCACTGCCATAACCGTATTCCACCGCAATCGTTTCAATTCCATTTTTTCGAGCACCGATAATATCATGCTCTCGGTCCCCTACCATCAAACAGGTTTCTGGCTTGATTTTTTCTTGCTCTAAAATATATGCAATAAGTTCAGCTTTATTGGTGCGGTCACCATTTAACTCACTGCCATAGGCATAATCAAAATACGGTGTAAGATTGAAATGTTCAAGAATTTGCTGAGCATACACTTCAGGCTTTGCAGTAGCTAAAAACAATCTGTAACCTTTGTTCTTAAGTGTTGCCAATGTTTCTGCTACATCTTCAAATAATAAATTTTCAAATAAACCTTTTACAGCAAAGCGCTCACGATAACCAAGTAAAGCCTGTTCCGCCAAATCATCATTCACATCAACCTTCAAAATTTTGGCCAAAGAGGCTTTTAAAGGTGGTCCAATAATCCAATCAATATTCTCATCTTCCGCGATAAAATGACCTACTTTTTCTAAACCATAGCGTGCAGAAGTCGTAATACCCACTTTAGGATCAGTTAGCGTTCCATCTAAATCAATGAGAATATTTTTAATCATGCTGTACCTTTTTTAGAAATGCTATCGAGACTTCTCAGAAACTTGCCTATACTACTCCAAATTGATCAATGAAGGACATTGTTGTGCGCCCTACTGTATTGTGCTTTTCTGGTTTAGATCCATCTGGTGGTGCTGGCTTACAAGCAGATATTGAAGCGATCGGCCAAAGTGGTGCTCATGCAGCAATCGCATGTACAGCGTTAACCATTCAAAACTCTCAACAAGTTTTTGGATTTGAAGCAACCTCAAAAGATTTACTGCTGGCTCAAGCGAATGCTGTAGTGAACGATCTTCCTATCAAAGTAGTGAAATCTGGCATGCTCGGCACTACCGACAATATCGCCGCTTTGGCAGAATTCCTAAGAGCACATCCTGATTTCCAATACGTACTCGATCCAGTTTTGGTTGCCAATAGTGGTGGCTCATTAGGAAATCAAGCAACATTGGTCAAGGCTTTTGTTGAATTGATTCCTCTTGCTACGATTCTTACACCGAATACCGTTGAACTTCGCGCATTAACCGGCTGTGAAGATTTAGATCAAGCTACACAGAAGTTATTTGAAATGGGTGCTAAAGCTGTATTAGTCAAAGGTGGTCACGAAGACACACCGACTTATATTAGAAATGCACTCTACATTAACGGTGATATGGTCTCTGAAACAAAATGTCCTCGTCTTGAAGGTGAGTATCATGGTTCAGGCTGTTCTCTTGCTAGTTTTATTGCAGGGAGATTGGCACAAGGTGATCAAATTAAAAATGCAGTTCACCATGCGGAAACATGGCTATTTGGTGTATTAAAACGTGCTGAAATCCCAGTTGAAGGTGGCCAAAGAATTCCAAAACGCTTCTAAATAAAAAGCCCACTGACTGTGGGCTTTTTTTTATTAATCTTTTAGTCTTTCTTTGACTGATCGGATATGTTCTCTATTGGTTTTCCACGATTTTTGAAGCGCTGCTTTTTCAATACGATATTTAATTCTCTGTAGTCTACGATCATCAATCACTTTCATTTGGTAGCTTTTAACTTCTTCAATCCAACTTTTACCCCAATGAACATGTACAGGAATTGGTGTTTTAAACTCACAATTAGGCACGAAAACTATTAACCCATGTATCGACAGATTTGAATCGATTAAATCTTTTAACAATCCGTCTAAAACCTTTATATGCTTGTAGTTTTGGTGCAATGGATTTTGAAATTTATGGCTAGATTTATAAATTTTTTGAGTCCACATTTTTTGATGTGATGAGCCAAAAATCCAACCTTTATAGTTTTTGGTCTCAATCACAAATATTCCATAAGGACTCAATAAAATATGGTCAATCTGTGTGGTCTGATTGTCCTGATCCAAAAATGTTAGATCATTCAGTAAAATATAGTCCTCATTCAAAATTTTTTTTGCATGATATTGGACAATGTATTCACCCAATTTTCCTTTGATATAAGGTACAAACATTTTGAATACAGGGATGATTGCTAGAATTAAGATCAACCACCATAACTGCGATATGAGATTAAAAACAATTGTAATTATAGGATTTTCATTAGACATAATTTTTGTATTTCATATGTTTATGCTGTTATAACATCACCACTTATCATCTTCAAGCTGCAGCAGCTTAAGCTTATTTTCCACACCTCCTGAAAATCCGACCAGCTTGCCATTGACACCTATTACACGATGACAAGGTACAATGATCGCGATAGGATTTTTCCCATTGGCCAAGCCTACCGCTCGAACCGCTCTTACATTCCCAACATCCTCAGCAATTTGCTTATACGTTCTAGACTCTCCAAAAGGAATTTTTAACAGCGCATTCCATACCGAGCGTTGGAATTCTGTCCCATAAAGTTCTATGGGCAAATCAAATACCTGACGTTGTTTTAAAAAATATTCGCGAAGCTGTGTTTCGGCAATGCATAAAATCTCGTGATCATCCCGCTGAATTACGATTTGATTTCGGATAAACTGAGGAAGTGCATTCTCCCAAGCGACAACAATCAATGCTCGATCATGAGCAACCAATTGAAGTTCACCGACAGGTGTCATTATTTTTTTTAAATAAAATTGAGTCATTTTTTAATCGCCTGAAAGTTGAATCATCTAACTATGTTGATGATAACTTCATCAAGACCAAACCCGAAATAATCAATACTGCAGCGATCATTCTCATTGCATTTGCAGGTTCTCCAAGAATAAAAATCCCAACCACAAATGAACCTACAGCGCCTATGCCTGTCCATACGGTATAAGCTGTCCCGAGTGGCAAAGTTTTCATCGCATGGGAAAGTAAAGCAAAACTTGCGATCATGAAAACGATCGTCAAAATACTGGGTGTCAATTTGGTGAATCCATCTGAAACTTTCATAAAATAGGCCCAGACCACCTCCAACAACCCTGCAACAATCAAGACTAACCAAGCCAAAATAAACCCTCTCTCAATTTAAAAAGCAGCGCATGGATACGCTGCCTTAAATCTTACGCTGAAGCTAATTTCATCATGACTAAACCTGAAATAATCAGAATAGCCGCAATCATCCGCATTGCTGTCGCAGGCTCACCCAGAATAAAAATGCCGACTAAAAAAGACCCTACTGCACCAATCCCCGTCCAAATCGTATAGGCAGTTCCCAGAGGTAATGTTTTCATGGCATGTGCCAACAACCCAAAACTGAGAACCATAAAAAATAGAGTAATTGCAGTCGGTGTGAATTTAGTAAATCCTTCAGACATTTTCATACTATATGCCCAAACGATCTCAAATAAACCCGCGAGAATAAGAATAAACCAAGCCATGATGCCTGCTCCCAATTAAAATAATTTAAGAGTCAGGCCGTCCTGACGATTTTTCTCAGAGAAATGAGGGAGGTCGTTCCTCCAAATGATGGTTGAATTATATCAACACACGCACAAAATAGGCGCAATTTTACAATTTTTGACCCAAAATACACCTACAAAAAATAGGTCATTATAGGACTAGCTTTTCTAGATTATTTCTGCATTTTTAGGCTATTGCATTGCGAACGCGATCGCTATTGTCAGATGGAAGACTAAATCCGCACCAAATTAGAACACTTCACTGCACTATAGAAAATCACTGGTCTAGGATGTTTAAATTTAAATTGATTTTTTATCTCGCTCTTTTAAGACTTATTCACGAAGATAAGCCAAATAATGAGCAACGAAAATTTCTCCCCCAAACAATTCAACAGAAAGGATAAGAAGATCCATTTTTTGTAAAAAAGGACTCAAATGAGTCCTTTTTATACATTTATTGTCTAATAAACAAACCATTGAACTAAATATGATTATAATCTAATCAAATTATCCAGACTGTTATCAACACAGATATCCACCAAGTTATCCATAAACTTATCCACAGATGTGTGTAGTATTATACATGTTTCGGATCAAACGTTAATTGAACCTACTTTCGCCAACTCTGCACGCATTTCATCAATTACAGCTTTATAATCTGGCTTTCCAAAAATGGCAGAACCAGCCACAAACATATCAGCACCAGCTTCAGCGATTTCACGAATATTTGCTGGACCAACACCACCATCAACTTCTAAGCGAATATCTTTACCAGATGCATCAATAATTTTGCGTGCTTCACGAAGTTTATCTAGCGTTATTGGGATAAATTTTTGTCCACCAAAGCCAGGGTTGACGCTCATTAATAAGACTTGATCCACTTTATCCAGTACATAATCAAGGTAATGTAAAGGCGTTGCAGGGTTAAAAACTAAACCTGCTTTAGCACCACCAGCTTTAATCAGCTGCAATGAACGGTCGATATGGTCTGATGCTTCTGGATGAAAAGTGATGATATCTGCACCCGCTTCTAAGAAATCTCCGATCATACGATCGACTGGTTTCACCATAAGATGAACGTCAATTGGAGCCTGAATACCATATTTTTTAAGTGCCTTACATACACCAGCACCAAAAGTTAAATTTGGTACATAATGATTGTCCATTACATCGAAATGGACCACATCTGCACCTGCTTCAAGTACATTTTCGACTTCTTCACCTAAGCGAGCGAAATCAGCAGATAAAATCGATGGAGCAATTAAGAATGGCTTGGACATGTCAGGACCTGGCGGGAAATTAGAATTCAAAAGATGATTATAGCAAAACTTCGTTTATTCATTCCTTCGAAATTACTGCTATTTAAATTTCAACTCAAAATGCAAATCGTTGATTAAAAAATATTCAAGGACGGAATATGACTTATGCAAAGCTATGTTGCATATTCGGAACAACCTTATGGTGAGATGAATGTTAAGATACAATAAATTTCAAGCATTACGGTAAATAATGAAAACAACCACAACGATAGACAGCTCCGAAGCATTACGTATCGCTAAACGATTAAGCAATCATTGGAAACATAAATTTGATGTCACCAATACCGATGACCAATATCAAATTTTTATGCCAAAAGTGACAGTTGAATTATCAATACAACCTGATCAACTTCATGTCAGTATTGTGAATAAAGAAGAAATATCTTTAGAAGAATTAATACGACTAGAAAATGTCGTGCTTGATCATATCAATCGCATGGTTCAAGCTGACTATCAAGTTATATGGTCTAGAGAAAGTTAAAGAAAAACCGACATAAAGTCGGCTTTTCATTATTGTTGCTGTTTAAATTCAGTAACACGGCGAATTCGTTCTTCAGTGGCAGGATGACTTGCAAAGAGATCAAGAATTTTTGATTGATCTTCGTCTTCTCCCATATCATCACTCATACGTTTTAAAAAGTTTGCAAAATGCACTGTATCCATTTCATGTTTATGCATGAGTTCTAGCGCATACTGATCTGATTCTAACTCAAACTTCCGTGAATATCCTGCACCAATCATGGCAACTGGCAAAGTCGCAATTAAATCCGATCCATCACCAGTGATAGCAATATAAAGTACGCTGAATCCTAGGCTCGAAAGACCTTGTTGTAAGCTGTGACGTTTTAATAAATGTGCTTGTTCATGTGCCAAAACGCCGATAATTTCCTGATCATTCTTGGCAAGCTTCACTAATTCATCGGTGAGATAAATTGTATTGTTTGGCAATGCGAGTGCATTGGCTCCAAGCGAGGTACCTTCCCTAAATTTCAACTGAGCGGGACGACCCTCAGCAACATATTTCAGATAATCCGCGAGAATCCGATCCTGTCTTTGCTGTGATAACTGAGAAGGTTTAGTGTATTCGGCTAAATAAACTTCTGCCTGTCCACCCAAACGATTCAGCGTATTTTCTGGCAGCTGGAAAGCAACAATGTGCGATGCCGTCGGTATTCCCCATTTAATGACGGAGAAACCAAGTGCGACCACGAAAATAACACTAAAAATAATCAACGATGGTGTACGTTCAAGTTTCCATACTTTTTGATGAAAATTTTTATGCTCAACAGGCAACCATTCAGGAAGCTGACGCTCATGAAATTCAATCCTAGCGTCATGTGTTAACTCTAAAGCTGGATTACGTCGACCAATTTTACCAAGCAATACCATTTCATCTGCATGATAGTAGACTGTTTTCACTTCGCCTTTATCTGTATAACTGACAGCGATACTGTCTTGATTAGCAGGGCGAATCTGTGCTGTAAAAGGCTTAGAAAGAACACCATCATAATATGTCACTGTGAGAGGTTGATTCATTGAATTAACTCCTAAAGTGAAATATCAATATCAAAAATATCACTAATTTCTTCCGCGATGGCACTATGATCACTTTGCGCAATATTCATCATCAGGTTTGGATCATCATTTAATTCTAAGCTCATCGATTCAACTTGGTATCGATAAATGCGAATAGCAGCCCATGCTGACAATAATCCTAAACTTAAGATTCTAGCGATCCAATTACTCGCAACAATCCATGCATAGCGCCATTGATTACAACTGGTCTTAAACTGACTGCTGTTGAGTGTTGTGCTATTCCACGTAGTAATAAAAATTCGTGCCTGTATTAACGGACCAATAAACAACATTCCAATCGCATAAACGGCAAAGATCATCATCAGCATCATATCCATTCCATGACCACTGAGTATTGATAATGTCGAACCACCAAATCCGATGAGCATAAGAATCAATACAAAGAGAATCATGGGAACATATACTGCTCGCATATAACTAGGCCAGTCATTGTTTAATTGAAATTTGAGTTGTCCAACGTACAAATGATTAAGCGTATATTTTTTATAAATCCAAATTGCGACAGGGCTAAATATTCCTAATGTAAAAATGGTGATAGCAAGCGCAATTAAAAATTGTTTATAGGCTTCTTTATTCGTGCCAGAAAAATAAAAACGGCTGTTCCCAAATTTACTGTTGCGCGCATTAAATCGAATTGTGGCTCGTACCAACCATGGAAGAGCAATATAAATAATCAGTCCACCAAATGCTGCTATCGTCATATCCATATATGAGGCAATCGCAAATATTGCCCAAATGCCAATGGCTATCAGTCGACCAATCAAAATTTTAGTCGGTAAACCAGTAAAATCAAAAAAGCGATGAAAAAATTCGGTATTGTTATAAAAATATCTTAAACGACGTACTTTCGCCCATGGCGCATATAGGCTCAATGTCGCAATCGTCAATAAAATATTGACGATCCATATGCCAAAGTACTCCATCGCATTGCCATGAAATTTAAATTTAAATACTTTCCCCATATAAATCGGTCGATTTTCATCTGCATCAGATAATGGAAATGGATCGTTGATGAATGGTAAGGGTGCTTGTTCAGCGGAGTGTTCTGATGAATTCATTATTATTTTCTCTGATTATAAAAATGACATCCCGAGAGATGTCATCATTCAACATGGTTTAAATGTGATATCGCACACATTATAACGAACTTAAGTATGAATATCTTAAAATTCAAATGAGATTAATTTTGCAATTGTAAAGCATGGAATTGCAGATGATCATCAATAAAACTTTGGATAAAGAAGTATCCATGATCATAACCCTCATGCTCCCGCAATGTGAGCTTTTGACCTACGGTTTTACATGATTCAGCAAATAGCGCTGCATGAAGTTGAGCATAAAACTGATCTGCACCCCCCTGATCAATTAAAACTTCGTGATATAGAGCACCCTTTTCTTTCACGAGTTCATTCGCATCATGTGCTTTCCATAACTCACGTTCTTCTCCGAGGTAAGCTGAAAATGCCTTTTCACCCCATGGACAAATTGATGGCGCACAAATCGGTGCAAATGCTGAGACTGACTTAAATAAGTCTGGATACTTCCAAGCAAGCGTGAGTGCACCGTGTCCTCCCATGCTGTGACCAAAAATACCAATCCCCTCATCCTGTACAGGAAACGATGTAAGAACTAGAGAATACAGCTCCTGTATAAGATACGACTCCATCTGATAATGCTCAGCCCAAGGTGCTTGAGTTGCGTTTAAATAAAATCCAGCCCCTTGCCCTATATCCCAAGAATCCCCGACCGCCACGTCGTCACCACGAGGTGATGTATCTGGAGCAATCAATATAATTCCCAATTGTGCAGCTAAACGTTGTGCGTGTGCTTTGATGACAAAAGTTTCTTCAGTACAAGTCAAACCTGCAAGATAGTACAACGCAATACATTTTTGACCTTCGAGTGCCTGTGAAGGTAAAAATACAGAAAATTTAGTCGGATTTTTCAAAAACTTTGAATTGATCTGATAAACACGTTGTTCACCATCAAAACATTTATTCTTTTGAACCAATTCCATTGCACTGCCTCACACATTTAATTTTTAAAACATCATCGCATATTCGTAAACTGAGCACTATCACTCTGGTGTTCACTACTTACGGTTGATAATCCAACCTGAGGAAATAATCTCTTTTCAAGTTGCGGCAACATAATTTCCATATTCTTACCAATGACCCATTGTGGCTCTGATGGCATAAACCCTTGTGCATTTTCCCAATGCGCAATATTGACTGATGCATCTTCAAAGGCTTCACGTAAGCTATTTTTTTCACGCATCGCTAAATCAAAGAAAGCACGTCCAAAATAAGTCGAGTCTGCATCATTTGAACAACCAAAAGACTCTCGATCTGCTGCAGCTGCAGTAATGACTAATGTATCTGGTGATTGCAACGCTGGAATAAAACTACCAGAGAAACATGATGAAATCACAATGACTCTCCATCTGATCCCTGATTTATCAAGCGTTTGGCGCAACCATTTTGGATCTATGTCTTCCAAATCAATTGGCGTATTTTCCATTTGAAATTGGTTACTCAATCCATGGGAAGTCATATAAAGAAACAGGACATCACTTTCACGATTCATCTGAGCGCCAATACGTTGCAATGCCAAATCAATACTGGTCTTTGACGCAATTGGATATTCTTCGCGAGTTGCAGGATTATTAATTAACGCAATTGAACGACCAAAGGTTCCGAAACGCGTGTCAAATTGATCTTTAAATCTTTGAATTTCCAATTTGAATACATCTTGATAACTTGCACCAGCTACGCCCATAAAATACCAATGCGAGTTCGCGAACTCTCCAAATTGGATCTGTTCAAGCGCCTGATTTAATAATCTGCTTTGCGCGTAAAATGATTGTTCTGAAATACTTGGAGGCGCCTCATCTACCTTCCAAATTGGTTGACTTTGTGACGAAATCTGCCACACAAAAAGTGTAAAAAACGTGGCGATCATGATGAGCAGTCGCTCCCACCAAGGCCATTTTAATTCACGCGAAAAAACCCAAACAACAGCTAAGCTTTGCCAAACAAACAATAAAGAAAATATGTGCTGCAAATGATCAACAAGGAAATTAGGTTGATAGTCAAAGTTATTAAAATAATATTGGATAAGACACTGAATCAACACAATATGTGTGTCTAGTACTAACCAAAGTAATGCTGGCACCAACATCAAACGTGGATTATTAGTGCGCTGTGAAAGGAAAATCCCAACAATTAAAGCAATAAATGGCCAGAGCGCATAACTCACTAATCCTTGAGAGTTAAATTCTCCAGCACCACTCGATAACAACCAGCTAAATAAAGAGCTCGCTGAACCTCCAAGAATTCCCCAAAAAATAAGTTGAAGAATTGATGGCCTTACAATCTGTAGTGATTTCCTTGAACCTAAAAATAACCAAATCCCTGCAAGCTGGTTACTTTTTAAATCATGCCAAAAGTTAATTGAAGGTTTAAGGTCTATCATAAGATTACTGTGTAGGTGCTTGGATCAGCTTTTTTAAGTTTATGCTCGGTTAAATAATTATCAATGCTACTTTTAACTATATAACAATTTTTCGATTATTTTTGAGTCATTTACCAAACTACTCAGAAACAATCGTTTGAAAATAGGCATCAAATCGACATGCATCACCTAACCATTGATGATCAGGTTTTTGTGCATTGAGATAAACAGCATGCCTTGGTCGCTTTACAATAACTCGCTTAGCAACGCTTTGAGCCAATGCCAATAATTCATCACCTAAATCCATCTCTCCATCTTCTGGTAACAGAAGATGTAACAGCTGCATTTGTTTTTTAACTTGCGCTTGTTTTTTAATGGCATTTTGATTTTGGTCGCGCTGTGGAAACATTGGATCTAAATACACCACATCGGCATTGACGAATTGGTTCGCACATTGCTTAAGATAATCAGCGGAATCTGAAAAAACCAGCTGAATACGCGCAACAACACTCTTTAAAAATGGGTCAAGACTCGCTTGTTGATGAGTAGATTCTAACAAAGTATATAAAATTGGATGTCGTTCAACTAATGTAACATTTGCCCCTAAATGTGCCATCAATAAACTGTCATGTCCAAGCCCTGCGGTGGCATCAATGAGCTGGGGTTTTTCAGATAACTGGCATGCCCTTGCAATCATTTCAGATTTCAAGCTAGCACGTTTTAAGCGACCGACTTCGGCTTTCCAATCAGGTTGCATACGCATGCCCTGTGCGCACAGCCACAACCCATCTTGATCAACACAAAGCGCAAGTTCAGGATGATGTCTGAAAAATCGAGCATTCAATTTTTCAACCTCTTCGATTGTTGACTGCACCCCACGAGAAGAAAGCACAGCATTAAAATGCTGTGCTTTCTCAAGAAAATCTCGTTCAGCAAATAAGCGTATTTCGCTTACCATAATTTCCAACCTGTAAATGCAAAGAGAAGGATCACTAAACCTGAAGCAATTCGATACCAAGCAAAAATCATAAAATCACGTTTTGCGACATAGGCAACCAAAGCTCGAATGAGTAATAAAGCTGAGACAAATGAAACAATCAACCCAGTTGTCAACACTGCCCAATCTTCAGCAGTCTGGAACACATCATAGCTTTGATATAAATCTAATAATCCAGCACCAATAATGACTGGAATTCCAAGAAAGAATGAAAATTCGGTCGCTGCTTTGCGGGAAACGCCTAAAAACATTGCCCCGATGATCGTAGCACCAGAACGTGATGTACCTGGGATCAAAGAGAGCACTTGAATTAAACCAATCCAAATTGCATCTTTATAACTGAGCTCTTCAACTTCTTTGACACGTATTCTTGGGGGATTTTTTTCTACCCAAATGATAATTAAACCACCCACAATCAGGCCAATTGCAATCGCGTAGTTATTAAATAATAGCTCTTTTACTGTTTGCCCAAAGGTCAAACCTATTGCAACAATTGGGATTGAAGCCAAGATTAAACCAAATCCGAGTCTTCTACCTTGTGCTTCGCCAGTGACCATACCCGTTGCAGCACCCCATAAGCGCGACCAATATTCATAAATAACCGCTGCGATTGCCCCCATTTGAATGGCAATCACAAAGACATCACTTTTTTCCTTGGTCCAGAAATTCATGAGTTCAGCGGCTAAAATTAAATGGCCTGTACTAGAAATGGGTAAAAACTCAGTAATACCTTCAACGATACCCATAATTGCCGCTTTAAGCAGCAGTAAAAGATCCATAGAAATTCCTAATTATGCTTTGCCTTGTTCTGGAATTTTTTTCCACGCATTGTCACGTAAATAAACGGGTAGTGCGAGATCGGCACTGAGCCAGTGTTTTTTTAAAGCATGTTCACGTGCAATCGTCGCTATATCCTCAGCAGTTGCTTGGACATTTGAATAATCATTTAATTCGGGATGAATACATTTTGTTCCCGAACCAATCATTTGAAACTTTTGATAGGCTGCAGCATTTTCATAATTTAATAATTGCTCTTCATCCACCAACTGCATTAAACCTTGAGCATTTAACTGAAAACTTGCGATGTAGACCTCACTCATTCTTGCATCAAGTACAGCCGTAACTTCTGTCAGTTGATACATTCGATAAGCAGCCTGTGCCAGAGCTTGAAGGGATGAAACAGGAATCACAGGCACGTCATGTGACCATGCAAGTGCCTGAGTGACTGCTGCATTAATACGCACACCGCTGAATGAGCCAGGACCACGACTAAAAGCGATCGCATCCAAATCTGAAACGTGTACTTCAGCTTGCTGAAAAGCTGCTTCAATCATTGGGAGGATAGATTGGGTCTGCGCTTTTGCACGATCATCTAGTTTATAAAAAAGTACTTGATTCTCATCAATTAACGAAACTGAGCACTGCTCATTGGCAGTTTCTAATGCAAGCAATTTCATGCATGCCCCTATAAATCGTTAAAAATGGTGCTAATCATACTCCACTCGAATTATTCCTGCGAGAGCAGATCTGTTCAGATTTAGTGATTATTGAACGCTGGTATGAATATCAACACTTATATTTAAAATTCAAATTTTTCAAGCTGAGTGAAATTTTTGAAATGATGCGCATAATGCATCGCACTCATTTTGAGTTTAGCTTCTGCAAACTCATCTAATGTTTTAATTACTTTGCCAGGAGAGCCCATCACCAATGAATTATCTGGGATGATTTTACCTTCTGGAATCAACGCATTCGCGCCAATAATGCAATTTTTACCGATTACAGCATTATTTAATATGACGGCGTTGATACCAATCAAACTATTATCTCCAATCGTACAACCATGTAACATTGCTTGATGACCAATGGTGACATATTGCCCAACATTCAATTCAATGCCGGGATCAGTGTGTAAGACGGCATTTTCTTGAATATTACTGAAATCACCAATACGAATTTTGCAGTTATCCCCGCGTATTACCGCACCAAACCAAACACTCACCTCTTGTCCAAGTTCAACATCGCCAATCACAGTGGCATTTTCTGCAATCCATCCATTCCATGGTTGAATCGTCGTTGAAGGGGTTTTGTCTTGAAATTTGTACATCATATGCAGCAATCCTATGCATTTAATATTTTAATGTTGTTTGAAAATTGAAGATTTAAAACTTGGGGAATTGAGCAAAAAGGGCCAGTTTTTTTTATAATTTAAGCCATACTGAAACAACGAAATCAGGATCCTTGCTGTAAGACCCCATATCACCTCATTCTCAACTCTTAAACTTGGAAAATAGATTGATTGCTTAGCCAATCGAACTTCATAAGGTGTTGGGCGAGCATCCATCATTTCGCGTATTGAAGCAAAAAAAATACGATCTATTTCTGTAGGTTGTGGGACAAGCTTCACATTAGGCGGTATCAATCCAACAACAGGTTTTACTAAAACACCCGCTTTTGAGCGCTCTGAAGGCAGATCACCTAGCAACTTTACATCGAACGGATTCAAAGCCGTTTCTTCCCATGCTTCTCGGAGTGCAACAACAATATTACTGGTGTCGTTCGGATCTCTTTTTCCTCCTGGGAATGACACTTCACCCGCATGATTATTCATATAAATAGAGCGACGCGTCAGCAGAATTTTAGGATCATCTTCATTGGTGATTGCAAGTAATACTGCAGCATCAGCTTTTTGAATGCGTTTAGAAAACCTAAGGTGTTGTTGCAGTTGCAATGTTAATGAATGATCCATCATCTTGAATAGCTCGATCTCTCTTTTTTATTCTCATCCCATCATATATGAAATTTTGTGCATAAGGCTATAAATGATGCGAAAGTTATTTTTTTGGGGTATGCTGAATCATCTCATTTTTACTTGACAGCATATGCCTTTTTGCACGGCCTGTGGGCAACCGACGACCGAACAGATTCCTTTAGGTGATCATAAAGTACGCCAAGTCTGTACGCATTGTAAGACCATTCACTATGTGAATCCGAAGGTCATTTGTGGAGCCTTAGCGATTTGGGAAGATAAAGTACTCTTATGTCGTAGAGCGATTGAACCGCGCTATGGTCTTTGGACGCTACCAGCAGGATATATGGAACTCTTCGAGACAATGGAGCAAGGTGCAGCTCGTGAAACTCGTGAAGAAGCTGAAGCTGAAGTGGAAATTGAGCAATTGTACTGTATGTACAATATCCCTCGTATTGGTCAAATTTACGTATTATTTAAATCTCACCTTGTTGAAGGTAAATTTGGAGCTGGTGAAGAAACCATCGAAAGTCGTTTATTTGAAGAACACGAGATTCCATGGGATAGTTTAGCTTTCCCAAGTGTTGAACGAACGCTTCGTCATTATTTTGAAGACCGAAAATCGAATCATTTTCCTACACACTTAGAGACCTTAGGTACTCGACTTGATCAAACAGGTTAAAAAAAACTCCATCTCATAAGATGGAGTTTTTTTGGTTAAGCTTTTCGACCTATTTGATAACAAGGTGTTAAAGCAATTTCAATTGTTCCTGTTCTAAGCTTTGCTAGATTAAGTTGTTCAGTCGTTGGTTTATTCTCTGGAATCGAATTGTACGTGTGTTGGTATGTCGCATGCGTATTCACCCATTCAGCTGCGGCTGTAGAGCCCTTAGTATCCCAACTCGTGATATTAATACCCGCTCTTATGTCATTATTTACGATTAAGTTTTGTAAATTTAAACGTACACCTCCAGATGACACAAGTTCACTATTAGAATCGACTCCAAAGTCTGGTCTGTTATTTAGTCCAGCTCTGACCCCATTTAGGTTCCCAAAAATTGGATTCGCTAGAATCATACGTATTGTCAGAGATTTATCATTTGCAGTTGAATATGTTGTGCCTGTCGTACCAATAATGAATTGTTGAACATCCAATTCATCGGTCATGGTTGAAGTATTCTTAATGCTTGGACAAGTGGTAGATTTTAAACTCGATGCAGTACGATTGGTTCGTATATCTCCATTTTCATCAATGACGATACTCACTGTTTGTGATGGAATCGTTTTATCATTAAAGTTAAACACTAAATCTGCGTATAATGGGAAAATAATTTGATCCCCAGCTTCAACATTTTTACGTGTTTTGAACACTTTACGATCTAAATAGCTCACTGGACTGTATTTTAGAATATCAAGCTTACCTGTATAGCGCTCAGAATTGACATCTTGATGCCACTCCCCATATACCTCAGTGCTTGTAGGTGTATCCTTGCTGCCTAAGAATCCTTGATAAGCATACTGATTACCAGGAATAATGGATTGACCAAACAGAGTTCCTTTATAGATTTCTAATTTGTCATTTGAAGATTCAATACTTTTAAAAACTAAAGGTTTTTGTATTTTTTGTGAGATATTATTCAACCAATCTTTTGAATTAGAAACGACATCTAATTTTTCAGGTGGTACTTGATTGATTAATAATACTCGTGCTAACTCTTCTGAAGTATTACTACCCGTAACAATTGGTTTCCCTCTCCACTGTGAGAGATAACCACTCGCATAACCTTCGCGCGTAGTAATTACGCTCATATCAGCAATTGCTTGATTATTGTTTAGGCTTGAGCCGTGAAACCCTGCGAAATTAGTATTTTGTCCAATAAAGAGTAAGTGATTGGCCTGATAAATACCCACACTTCTCATTCTGATGATCTGTTGTGCTACTTTTTCCGCATCATCAATTGATACCTTATCGACATCTAACCATGGTTTCAGGATCTGAACATAACTGCCATTGTTGAACTCATTGGCCGTTATATTTTGGCTGATCACTTGAAGACCATCCAAATTGTCTTTTGACAGCACAACTTGCTGTATATCACCAGGTACATTACTGATTTGATCTACACCTAATGTTTGCAAAATTCGTATAATTCCGACCATTGCGTTATAGGTAGGATCGGACATATTAAAATTTTCAATTGGCTTACCAGTTAGCCCTTGAGCCATATCTTGTACACCAATCTGAATATAAACATCGCTCATTTTCTTAGGCACAATTGAACCTAGATCGACCGTCCCTAACTCAATTTTTCGAGCACTGGCTTCACCCTGAATATAAAATGTAACTTTGTCTCCCACTTGGCATGAACCAGTTGCAACATTAGGATCGAGTTCAGTTCGATAGTGATTCAGTTTGTCAGTACTACAATCGAACTTTAGTCCCTCTACAGGATAGTCCAAGACAAATCCAAGACAATTAGCATCATTTGAGGTTAAACAACCATTAGAGGTTGTAACGGAACCACGGTTAGGATCTTCATTTATTTTAGCACTCTCTCCACCACATCCAGTCAGTGCTAAAAAAAGCGTGGAAAACGTGAATGGGATAATATTAGACTTTTTCATTCTAGTTCTCTTTTATTTGATGGCCTTAAGCTTTAGCTGACCAGTATTCACGAGTTTTTGATTTTGAATATCAATTGATTCGACTAAAGGGGTGAGTAATAAATATCGTGTTTGAGGTGGTTTTTTTAATATACCTTCGAGTGCAGAGTATGTCGTGACGTTGGCTTGAGTATCTGTACTTTTAAAACCAGTCGCTCCCTCTAAAATGCAACCTTGCTGATCCAAAAATACTGCAATCGGCCAATAAAAAGTTGGGTTATTTTGAGATGAA
This sequence comes from Acinetobacter sp. ANC_7553, assembly GCF_056779895.1. Taxonomy (NCBI): domain Bacteria; kingdom Pseudomonadati; phylum Pseudomonadota; class Gammaproteobacteria; order Moraxellales; family Moraxellaceae; genus Acinetobacter; species Acinetobacter sp. ANC_7553. The sequence continues at coordinate 28,618 of NZ_JBWYIV010000020.1, forward strand.
GCAAATGATTGAATTTGAATCTGATCAATTGATTCATCTAACTCCACCACCTCGTAAGCAAAACGTTCTTTCAATGGCGCAACTGGCCATAAACCAATTTCACCTTGAGCACCCTTCAAACGCTTAGCTTTCTGAATTTTTCTATCTTGAAAACATGTATGTTCCAAAGATTCTGCAAGATCTTTTGCTTCAATACGCATGTACGTACTCGATAAAGCCATTGCTTCTTTCGCTGTAGGCTCTGTCGGCCGTAGGAACTGAGATAAAACGGCTTTGGTAATCCCTTTTTGTCGCTCAATCGTTTCAAAACGAGCTGCACCTACACCCAGCGTATCAGGAACTACATAAAACCGTTTTCTTCCTTCCAGATTAAACTCATGATCCTCAAGATATTCATGATCAATGTATTCAACACCATCAATCACAGTTACAGGACTTCCTGTTTCAGCTTTCAGTGAACCACCTGCGTTTTTGCTATCTGAAATCTGCTCAACACGTTGAAGGCTTTCTTTAGAATTTTGATCGTGTGTAGATTTATTTTTTGTTAATGACTGCTCATGTTTCGTATTGACTTTAGTCTGTGCAAGATCAATTTTCGTCATTTGATCTTGAGTCTTTTTTTCAACACTCACTGTTGATTGTTCAACATTGTCATTTTGACTGCGCCCAACTGATTTGCTCGCTGTAGGAGCTTTAATACTCGGCTGAGCGATTTCAACCTGTATTTTTTTAGGCTCATCTGCTGGTTTGTTTTGAATGATTTTTGGCTGAACATTTTCTCTTTGAATTGATTTTTGATTTTTAATAGATTCGTTTTTTTGAGCACTAGATGCAGCTCTTTCGATGACAATCGGTCTACCATCTGGACCTATAATTGTGTAAAAGTCTTGGGCATTCAATGTAGGACATATTAAAAAAGAACCTGCGCATAAGACACAACCGAGAGACTGGCTTACTCTTGTCTTTATTTGTTTAAATTGCTCAAGATTTAAGTCCATTACCATCTCGTTCTATAATTTATACCTAAAATCGTAACTTTGGTATTCGTCGATACATTTAAGCCAGCATATGGATTAAGTAATAAATTATCCACGGCGTCTAGATTGGCTAGGCTACTTGATCCCGCTGGAATTCTATCGCGGCTCCGAAGGAACCCGACTGATAAATCAATATCTGTATCTTCATCAAAACGGTAACCAATACCCAATCCAAACAATTGTGCATTATTGATCGGTACCATTGTATTCCGCTTTCCATCTGGAATCGCACTTGTTCTAGGTTCATAACCAGCACGGAATTTCAAACGGTCATTGGCAGAATATTCAACGCCAACGCCCCAACTCCATGGAGATTGAAAACCTAGAGGCAGAGATAAAGAAGAGTCTGTTACATCATTAGATAACAGTTTTGCAATCTTCAGAGCAGAAATTTGACGATCGAACTCAAATTTAAACTTATCCCAAGCCGCATAGTCAGTCCATCCCACATCGAAATTTACCTGTAAGTCCGGGAATACTTTGTACTTAATCCCCGCTTGGAAATGTGCTGGATATTCTAAATCCATAGACATTAGACCAGTTTCAATCGCAGGTACATAGTTTGGAAAACCAAGTATGGTTGCCAAAACTTGCCCCGTAGGTGAGGAGTTTAGTCCTTTGATTAATTCTCGGGATGCGTTTCCATTTTCTACAATATATTTACCCTTCAAGCGCATTTTAGCACCGCTTTGGTAAACCAGCCCCAAACCAAACTCTTCAGTGGGTTCCCACAAGACACCTAAGTTGTAGCTTGGTGATAAACTCTGCTCCATTTCAACATTGATTTTCCCGAAAGTTGAAAATGGATTCATGCCCTCATTGGTATTACATAAGCCGAATAACAAAATATTCGTGACAATATTGTCATTCCCTCCACGGAAAGGGGCACAGACAGACTCATCCACCATCCGAAGAAGACCAATCATTTCATTTGGAAAACGTAAATCTGTTTTCATGGCAATGGCTTGATAAGACATGCCCACTGAAGCACCAATTGAAAGTTCATCATTTACTTGATATGCAATCGATGGTGATAAATATGTAATACGCTCCATGGCAACTTGCTGCCCCATGAAGTTACCCGGATTACCATCTTCTGCACCGAAACCTGCAACCATTGGTGCGTAAACTGCTGTAGCGAAAGTAAACTTAGATCCTGGTGGGTTGTAGGAGATTCCTCCAGTTGGAGCTGCTACTGGCCATCCCTCTCCTAAATCCACCATTTTTTTCAATATAGGAATATATAAGGATGCGTACTCGACATCACCTCTCACAGAATCCTTAAAATCAGTACAGAGGTTTGATGGATTATCAAGCGCATCATTACAGATTAATGGATCATCAGAATATCCAAAGACGTCATAACCTGATGGCGCTGAAAATTCACGCTGAATATCAAAATTAGCAACTAAGCCTTGAACGTCGGTTTGTAAACCTTTGAGTTTGGTTAAACCCGCAGGGTTAAAGTGAATTGCACTAATCCCGGGTGGATCTGCAGTGACAGCATTACCCATTGATAATGAGCGTACATCTACAGATAAATTCTGCCCAAGGTGTGCAAAGACTTGCGTACTACATCCACTCAGAACAATTGCTATAACTAAAGGATGCAAACGGAATTGACTCATTTCCGAACTCCTTTAGCTTGCTTTTTTCTTACCGAAGCCAAGTATATCTAATGGGAACGATAGGCCGAGAGAAACATCTGGAGAGTCTTCAGTTAAACCGATACCTATCGTTCCATTGACAATCGTCTTCGGACTAACACGTACACCGAGTGCCACCGCAAACATAGAGCTGGTCTGAGTCGCAGGCTCGTAATATTCACCTGTATCATATGTAAATTTGGTACCCATGTTCATCGATTGCTGATAAGACATGGTCAAGGAGACATCATAGTTAAATGAATATGCAAACCCGAACGAGAATCCAGCCGTAACACCGGGTTCAAAAGTATCTAAAACACGGTTACGCCCGGTTAAACCTTCACCTTGAGTATTTCCTCCCCCTCGGATTTGATTTAAGCCAGATTCTTTAAAACCATAATTTGTTGATACTGACGCAAACAATACAACTGGATCAATATATTTTGTTGTACTTGCACCAACACCAACTGAATAATACCCCTTACCTGTTGAGAGATCCGTCAAAGGATTAATTTCATAGGGGCTATCACCTGTTTTTGTCGATAGATTACCAAACAAAATAAGTGGCAAACGACCTTCTTTCAGTGGAAATGGCTCCCAACGCGCCCCTAAACTAATATCACCCAATCCAGCAGTGGTCGTATCTTTGACACTATCAGACTTTGCAACCAATGGAATTGAAGCGTTTAGCGTGATGTTATCTCTTAAACCATATTGCGCTGTGATGGTATTGGTAATCGTATGATTTGCATCTTCATCAATACGAAGTTGATACAATTGTCCTTCATCGATCGAAGCATTTATTTGTGAATCCCGATAGTACGAATAATCAAGATCATAGAACGTTGAAAACTCACCACGCTTAATCAGTGAATATTGTCGCTCATTAGAGGAAAAAACTTCCTGCAAGTTAGTCTCTTGCGTCGCATCACCTTCTTTTTGTTGGAGCGCATTTGCAGCCTGCCCTTCAACACCTGGCTTAAGAGAAGGTGTTGCATCAACATTTTCAGTAGATTCTGCCGTATAACTTGATTGTGCTTGTTCAAGCTCGGTCGCCGAACTATTTTCAGTATTATTTTGAGTATCTTGAGAAATATTCTCTTCTGATGGAGCTTCAACTGTTTCGGGTGCTGCATAGACGCCTGTGACAATCATTTGAATACTGATTGCGAGTAGCGTTCTTTTCGTCCATTGATTATTCATTTTACTTCCTACCACAATTCTTCATTATTTGGATTTTGTTTCAATTCAATTTAATTGCATTTAAATTACTTACGTTTATAGTAAAGCCGCATATATGTTGTAATGGGTTGATTATACGTTGGAGATTTGGGATCAAGATCTAATACTTTACGCATAGTTGAGGCTTTATCTGCGATTTTATTCATATAATCTGACGAAAATTGTGCATCAACTAAGGCGTAACGGTTAATTGTTGCATCATCGACATGTCTTAAATCTGTTTCTTGTAATGCCAATAGATCTTTCTGTTGAGATTCAGGAACGTTCACTAAAAATAAGGTATTGTTTTCCCAAATTTCTTTAAATCGTGCTTCATCAAAACTGATATTTCCTAATGCAGGGTCAGCAACATAAACCCTTCCATCTTTATATGCTTTGTATACAACAAAGTGCTTAAAACCTGCATAGTGAATTGGAACAATAGCAGGTTGTGTCTGTTTAATCAGGTCTTTGAATTCACCACGGTACCCCCCACTTTCATAACCTAAAGCAGTGACGAAGCGCTTCATATCCAATAATGAAAAGCTTCTACGCTCAATGATTCGATCATACTCGCCAAATCGCAACAATCCCTCCATGGTTTGTTGTTCTGTCAAATTTAGACCAGCGTGACCATTAAGAACTGTCGTCAACGCCGCAGAACCACAACTATAGTCATACGCTTGACGAACTATTCCTCTAAACTGATTTTCGATAGCCGGCTTGATAGCTACAGGTTCACGGTGATTTTTTGTATAAGATAGATGTCGTGAGTCTGCAATCTCACTGTAATAAACTGCTTCGCGTGGTTTTTCTTTAATTTCGAGAGCATGACTCGCAAAAAAATACATAATTGCAGAGCCTAAAGTAATTTCTATCATAATGTTAACTGTTCTAGTTCGGCGTACTTGCCTTTATGATTCTGTAGTTGGAGTTTGCACTCACATTTATTCTTATATTCAGAATACCTTTTTCATCCTAAAAATACAGTACTTTTACTTTTTAATTTCAAATTCGCAAAATTTAAAAAACGCGTGATCAACACGCGTTTTTTGTATAAAAACTTAGTGACCAGAAATTTTGATTGAAGTGCTACCCAAATTCAAACCTTGAACTTCGATTGAACCGATACTCTTATTAGCTTCACCTAAAGAAACTTTTTGGATGTAAGCATTCAATGGTGATTGAGCTGGGCTGATATATAATCCATCTTTTGTTACACCAATTTTGGCGTCAGCATTCAGGTTTTTACTGCCTGAACTTGTAACTTTCAAGCCCTCGATTCCAATGCTACCACCGCCCGATGTAGATGTATCATTAATAGTTAAGCTTGTAGATAAACCACCAGTGATTTCAGAATCAACAACAATCATAGCGCCTTGAGGTGCATTACCTAATTGAACGTTTGCTTTGGTTGCACCCAATGATAATGTTAAACCTGTAATAATTTGTTTTTCAGAACCTTCAACAACACCACGAACATTGTCATCAGAACTGTAAGTGCCAGAGCTTGCAACCCCAATAGAACCAACATTGATGTCTAAAGCACCAGTTTCAGCAAGAACATTAAGTACCGCTTGACCACCAACATCTGCGGCATCAACTTTCAACGTTGCTAAGTTTTGAGTATTTCCAGTACCCTTTGAAATCGTTAAACCGTTAACCGTGATTGCACCAGCACCAATTGTTGGATCAGCAGTGCCAGCTGTATTAATGGTCGTATCACCGAATGTCAAAGCGCTATTTGTAAAACCATCATTATCATGAATATATAACTTATCGATTTCGATACCAGCAGTTGTATCAATGGCAATAGTAATACCATCTTGACCAGTCGTTGCGCTGAGTGATGCATCATCCATTGCCTGCATCGCCATAGCATTCACGCTCACCGCCATTGAAGAAACTAAAGCCAATTTTGTGAATAATTTCATTATGTACTCTCCCAAGAGCATTTTTTTCATTTTTTTGACTGCTCTCCGTGTTTCTGAAGTTTTTATAATTTAACGACTGAAACTTCATCCTTGAGCAGTTCGCTTTGCAGTATTAAGTTAACCTTATGTTATCTTATGATCAATATCTGTTAAGAAAATTCGACCTATTCCCGATAAATGGCATAAGTGTGAACTAGTATTAAATGGGTGATGCAAATTTTCTGAAAAGAGTGTAACAAGTCACAAATGGTAAGTGCTTCATTTTTTAAACAAAACTTAAAAATTTCAGGACTATGTAAAGCTGATTTTTTGCAAAAAATTGGTTCATTGACAGGATTGGTATATCTTGAAAATCAGGATTTACCGATTATCGGATTTTTGCCAAAAAAATATTGCGTTTATATAAACGGCGGATTCAGTCAATTTGTGCGTTGCTCTGATTTTAATTATCAGTATGAAAGTCAATTTTCTTCACTCAAAGATTTTGTTCAATGTAGTGAAAATCCACTTTCTGACTCTGCACGCCATTATTTCAGAGGTGGTTACATTGGATACTATGATTATAATTTTGCAGCAAATTTTCAAATCAACACCAAGGTAAAAAAACAACCACAATTGTTTTTTGGCTTGTATGAAAGCTATTTGATTTATGAAAATAATGATTGGATTTTCTATAGCACTGAACATAATGCCGATTGCCTTTATACGCAATTATTAAACTGCATTCAGCAATCTAGTCCATCATCATTTCAACTCAGTTCACCCATGCAAGCACGTTGGACTAAACAACAATATCGAACTGCATTTCAACGAGTACAAGATTACATTGTTGCTGGGGATTGTTACCAAATTAACCTAACTCAAGAGTTTGTAGCACAAGCTGAAGGTGAGCTACTGAGTGTAGCTAAACCTTTTTGGGCACTCACAAATGCTCCTTATGCTGCTTATCTTAAAATTGATAACCTTGAACTTTTGAGCTGTTCACCTGAGTTGTTTATCGAATTTAGACCCAATAAAAAAATGATCACTAAACCGATCAAAGGCACCACGCCACGCTTTAAAGATCCTCAAAAAGATCAAGAATCCAAACAAACACTCATCAACTCTGAGAAAGATAAGGCCGAAAATCTGATGATTGTTGACCTTCTCAGGAATGATTTAAGCATTTATGCAGAAACTGGCACTGTCAAGACACCAAAATTATTTAACATTGAAAGCTTTAATCAAGTCCACCACATGGTCAGTGAAATTGAAGCCATGTTAAAATCCGATGTTCATCAATTAGATGTTTTACACGCAGCGCTCCCCGGCGGTTCAATAACGGGGGCACCCAAAATTCGAGCGATGGAAATTATTGAAGAACTTGAAGAGTCCCCACGCGGTGCATACTGTGGCTCTATTGGTTATTTCAATTTTGACGGTACTGGTTCTTGGAATATTTTGATTCGAACAATTCAAAAATATCAGCAAGATGTGTCTATTTGGGCTGGTGGTGGTGTCACAATCAGTTCAGATTGCGATGCAGAATATCAAGAATGTTTTGATAAGGTTGATGCCATGCTAAAACTGATGAATCAATGGTACGAATCATAAAAAAAGCGACCTATCTGGTCGCTTTTTCCACAACAAAAATTTGCAGCACTCACACTTTTAAAATGTCATTCTTCAAGGTGTCTACTAAACGTTGATTTTGCTCATCGGTACCAATGGTGATACGCAAATACTGATTAATGCGTGGTTTATTAAAATATCTTACGATAATGCCACGCTCTCGCAATTCATTTGCAAGCTGACCTGCATCTTTGCATGGTAAAGTTGCAAATATAAAATTTGCGGCAGAAGGCAACACATCAAATCCTAAAGATTGCAGTTGCTCAACTAACTTTATACGACTGGCAATCACTTTGGCATTTTGCGCTTCGAAATAGGCTTGATCCTCGAAAGACGCCACTGCAGCGGCAATCGCAAAACGATCCATTGGATATGAATTGAAGCTATTTTTTACTGCTTCTAACGCTGCAATTAAATGCGGCTGTGCAATCGCAAACCCGACCCGTAATCCTGCAAGCGAACGTGATTTCGAGGTCGTTTGACAGACCACCAAGTTGTCATATTTTTCTACGAGAGCCACCGCAGACTCAGCACCAAAGTCCACATACGCTTCATCAATCACAACCACTGAATTTGGATTCGATTGAAGTACTTCCTCAATTGCAGACAAACCAAGTGCAATGCTGGTAGGAGCATTTGGATTGGTGATAATGATGCCGCCATTTGGTTGCTTATAGTCATCCACAACAATTTCAAACTTTTCGTTTAAAGGCAAAATTTGAGTTTTCACTCCAAAAAATTGGCTATAAACAGGATAGAAACTGTAGGTAATATCTGGATAAAGAATTGGCAAATCTTGAACAAAAAATGCCTTAAAAATATGTGCTAAAACTTCATCAGAACCATTACCAACAAATACATGTCCCACTGGAACATGTTGCTGTTTCGCAATTGCTTGCTTTAATTCAGATGCATCAGGGTCAGGATACAAACGTAAAACATCCGCGCCATTTGCTAAAACTTGTTGTACCGCTTCTACAACTTTTGGAGATGGTGGATACGGGTTCTCGTTGGTATTTAATTTTAAAAGATTTTGGATTTTGGGTTGTTCACCAGGCACATATGGCTCTAGTTCACGTACTTCTGGACTCCAAAAACGCATTTGTTCTACTGTAATATTCATTTTTAAATTCTCTAAATTCCCCTCACTGACTAAGGAGGTTAGGGAGAGATTTTTTAATTACCCTCACCTAACCTCACTTGCATTTCTATTTCAAGCAATGCTTAAAAACAGATTTAGAGAGGAATATTCATACCAAATTTATGGTTTAAATTACTGATAACGATATCGCGCTGAACGAGCGTGAGCATCTAAGTTTTCTTGCTGTGCAAGAATATCTGCTGTTTTCGCTAAAGTTTTCACGCCATCTTCTGAACACATGATTAAGCTTGAACGCTTTTGGAAATCATACACCCCGAGTGGTGATGAAAAACGTGCCGTACCCGAGGTTGGCAATACATGGTTCGGACCTGCACAGTAATCACCAATTGCTTCAGGCGTATAACGCCCCATGAAGATAGCACCTGCATGGCGAATACCTTCAGCCATTTCTTGTGCTTCATCTAAACATAGCATCAAGTGTTCAGGGGCAACTTGGTTGATCAATTCCACACCTTCGGCACGGTCTTTAACTAAAACGAGTGCACCACGATTAGCAATAGAAGTTCGTGCGATTTCTGCTTTAGGAAGTGCTTTTAAGTGCTCTTCAATTGCAATCGCGACATCATGAAGCAGTTGCTCGTCTGGCGTAATAAATACAGCTTGAGCAACAGTATCATGCTCCGCTTGAGACAGAAGATCCATTGCAAGCCATTCTGCATTATTGTCCCCTTCAGCATACACTAAAATTTCTGAAGGACCTGCAATCATATCAATACCTACCTGACCAAATACGGCGCGTTTTGCTGCTGCAACAAAACGATTGCCAGGTCCAGTGATTTTGTCTACTGCTGGAATAGTTTCAGTACCATAGGCCAATGCTGCAACCGCTTGCGCACCACCAATCGTAAATACACGAGTGACACCTGCCAAATACGCAGCTGCCAACACCAATGGATTTAAATCACCATTTGGTGCAGGCACAACCATAATAATTTCAGGCACTCCTGCGACGTGTGCAGGAACTGCATTCATGAGTACTGATGATGGGTATGAAGCTAAACCACCTGGCACATAAATTCCAACACGGTCAAGCGGCGTCACTTTTTGGCCTAAGGTGTTACCCAAAGCATCAACATAGGTCCAACCATCTTGTTTTTGTGCCTGATGGAATTCACGGACACGATTTGCAGCCAACTCTAAAGCTTCTCGAACTTCAGTCGTTAAGTGATCAAATGCAGCTTTAAGTTGCTCTTGTGTCAGTTCTAAATCTGAAAATTGATGCGCTGGATGTCGATCGAACTGTTGTGTGAGTTTGAGAACATGAGCATCACCATGTTGACGAACATCGGCAATGATTTGGTCTACTGTTTTTAAAAGTTCTGGGTCACTCACGGTTTCAAAAGCGAGCAAGTCAGCAAAGTCTTGCTTAAAATTTTGATCTTGAGTCGATAAACGTCGCATCAATTTATCCACAATGAAATAAAAGGGAAGCTTTAGTTTACCTGTTTTCTGTTGATTTGTGGGCATCTTCATTCAACCAACTCGTATAGAGATCATTGAAAATAACTTTTGATTAAATTGAATTTTCTTTTCAGCTATATTCTTAAAATTATTCGTTTTTATTCGAGGGAATTTTAGATGAAAGAAATAGAAAAATATGTTGGATACTATTTAGGTGTTTATGTCGTTGTTTTAGCTATTTGTGGATTCTTTCAATACTTTTATTACTGTCAAGGTCAATCATTGATGTGTGCCGTTACTAAAACTGGAATCGTGGATATAGTAACTGTAACCGCTTATGTACTGACGCCAATAGTTGCAATTATCGGATTCTTAAATTGGAAAATGCAGCATAACTCACTAATTCTTGCAGATGAAGCTAAAGAATTACTCATTGCAATTAATGATGATATTAGAATATTTACAGATATCTCATCCTTTTTTAGAACTATTAATCCTGATTTAAAAATTCAGGAAATATATAACGAAGATATTTCACATTTTTTAAGAGACTTATCCACTAACTCATCGAAAATACTTTCCAAATCAATGATACTCTATGAATTAAATGATGATCCTAATTTCTTTAAAATAAGAAATGATTATTCCTTTTTCTTAAACCAACTTGAAAGAACAATATTTAACTGCTTAAATCACAATTTATCAGCAGGTGAAATATTAGATATCCTTGATTCTTATAGAAATTTATTTATGAAAAATAATAAGATCTATAAACGGCAAGTTAGAAAATATATTCTAGCAGAATAAAAAAACCGCCCTTTCGGACGGTCTATCAAACATAAATTAAATTATGCTTTTTTAGCTGCTTCACGTTCATCCACCGCTTTTTCAAGCTGTGCAAGAATCGGATTAAGTAAGGCTTGCTTACGCTTAAAGCTCGCTTTGTTCACGATTAAACGAGAAGACACTTTGCAAATTTCTTCAAGAGGCTCTAAGCCATTCGCGCGAAGTGTATTACCTGTGTCCACGACGTCGACGATGTAATCACCCAAACCAACCAATGGTGCAAGCTCCATCGAACCGTAAAGTTTAATCACATCAACTTGCTCACCTAAGCTCGCATAGTATTGACGCGTCAAATTCACGTACTTGGTCGCGATCTTCAAACGACCTTTCGGACGCTCCATACCCACTTTGCCCGCTGTCATTAACTTACAGTTTGCAATTTTAAGATCTAATGGTTCATAGACATTTTGTGCACCATGTTCCATCAGTACATCTTTACCTGCAACACCAATATCAGCCGCACCATTTTCTACATACGTTGGTACATCAGATGCACGTAAAATTAAAATTCGAACATGTTTATGCGTCGTAGGAAAAATTAATTTACGCGATTTATCTGGGTCTTCTAAAAGATTAATCCCTGCTGTTTCTAGCAATGGCAATGTCTCTTTTAAAATACGACCTTTACTTAATGCTAAGGTTAAACCATGATCAAAATTGCCCATTACGTCAAAATTAGGATCATCGTTTCTCATATCGCTCATTAACTTACTCGCTCACTCGCTTAATTTGGGCACCTAAACCTTGTAATTTTGCTTCAACATCTTCATAACCGCGATCAATGTGATAAATACGGTCAATTAAAGTCTCTCCTTCAGCAGCTAAAGCAGCCAAAACTAAAGAAAATGAAGCACGCAAATCTGTTGCCATAACAGGTGCAGCTGAAAGTTTTTCAACTCCTGTTACAACTGCATCATTACCTTCAACCTGAATATTAGCGCCCATACGTGACAATTCAGGTACATGCATAAAACGGTTTTCAAAAATCGTTTCTGAAATTGTTGCAAACCCACGACCAATTGCATTGACCGCCATCAATTGTGCTTGCATATCTGTTGGAAAATCTGGATGAGGCAATGTACGGAAACTAACGGCTTTAGGACGCTTACCCATCATGTCGAGTTCGATCCAGTCATCACCGCGCGTAACTTCTGCACCCATTTCTTCAAATTTATCCAACACTGATTCCATCAGCAATGGATCTGTATGTGTCGTTTTAACTCGTCCACCCGTAATAGCAGCAGCAGCTAAATAAGATCCTGTTTCAATACGGTCAGCAACAACTGAATATTCACAACCATGCAAACTTTCTACACCAGTGACGATTAATGTATCCGTATCTAAACCTTCAATCTTCGCACCCATCTTAATGAGCATTTGTGCAAGATCAGTAATTTCAGGTTCACGAGCCGCATTACGGATGGTAGTAACACCTTCTGCTAAAACAGCAGCCATGAGGATGTTTTCTGTCCCACCTACAGTGACCATATCGAAAACAACTTCACCGCCTTTTAAGCGACCATCAACTTTTGCATTGACATAGCCGGCTTCGACTTCAATTTCCGCACCTAAAGCTTCTAATGCTTTTAAATGCTGATCAACAGGACGTGAGCCAATAGCACAACCACCAGGTAAAGATACTTTTGCACTACCGTAGCGCGCCAGCAATGGGCCAAGCACCAAAATAGACGCTCGCATAGTCTTGACGAGTTCATATGGTGCAAATTGATTATCAAGGGTTGAAGTATCAGCGACAACAGTATCACCTTCATACTTCATGGTAATCCCAAGACCTGCAATTAATTTTACAAGCGTATGAACATCTTTAAGCTTGGGTACATTTCTGAGCGTAATTGGTGTTTCAGCAAGAATCATTGCTGCTAAAAGTGGCAATGCAGCATTTTTTGCACCAGAGATGCGAACTTCGCCTTCTAGTCTTTTACCACCAGTGATTAGAAATTTATCCATTTATTCCTTAAGCTCCGAAAAGACTAGCTTTGCGCCATTCTTCTTTTGTCATTGCGCGTATGGTTACAGCGTGAACTGCACCACTTTTAATATATTCGTTAAGAGGAGCATAAACTGCTTGTTGACGAGCAACTGTTCTTTTACCTTCAAACAGATCATCTACAATACGGAGGTCAAATTTCCCACCTTGTCCACTTACAGCAACATCAGCAGAAGGGAAAGCAGCTTTTAAGATTTCAGTGAGCTGTTCACTATTCATTGCAAAGACCTCTCATGGGACGATCGATTGTGTAAAAACGGATTATTTTACTATAACTCATTCAATGAATTCATCAGCTATACAATTTATCTATAAAAAAAAGAGGCAATATACCTCTTTTTTTATTTTCAGCTATATACCGTCATATAGGCAGCGGCTGAAAAGCCATTTGCATTTTACGATATCGCATTAACTGTCTTTTTATTTTCTCAGTCAATTTTTTAATTGATGCATACATATCATCGCCAGATGCCTGAGCAAATAGTTCGACGCCTGGTAAACGCACGATTGCTTCAGCGATATGATTCGAACTTCCTTTTTTCGAACGCTTATCGACTTGGTGATCCTTTGTGAGTTTCACCTGCATACTATTGACCTGATCAAGGTGCTTGGTCATTTCGGCGAATTTACAACGAATATTCTCTTCTATTGCAGGAGTAATACTTAAATGATGTCCACGAATTGTTATTTGCATAATCCTATCCCTCTCCTTCTAAAGGATTTGATTGAGTTAAGCCATGTGATTGCATGACAGAACATTCAACATAGAATTATTCTGCAAATTTAAGTCATGAAATCATGCTGGCTAAACCTCGTGTAACTAAAAAAAAGAGATTCATTATTTCGTCATAATGAACCTCTAGAATAATCACACTTCAAATTTCAGATCAAGACTTTTCGATCGGATGATGCAGGAATATGTAACGATTCGCGATATTTTGCGACTGTACGACGTGCAACATCGATACCATCCTCATTTAACAACTTAGCTAAACTGTTATCAGATAATGGTTTTCTTGGGTTCTCTTCAGCAATCAACTTTTTAATTTTTGCTCGGATCGCAGTTGAAGAAGCTTCACCACCTGACGTTGTTCCAACATGGCTTGAGAAAAAATATTTAAGTTCAAACAACCCTCTCGGAGTAAGCAAATATTTATTGGTCGTTACACGAGATACTGTTGATTCATGTAACTCAACCTCCTCCGCCACATCTCTCAACACCAAAGGTTTCATTCCTTCAGCACCCAACTCCAAAAAATCTCGTTGATGCTGAACAATACATGTCGCTACTTTTAAAAGCGTTTTGTGGCGCTCATCTACACTTTTAATAAAATTTTTAGCATCAAGCATTTGATTACGTAAATATTGATTATCTGCACTTTGATCAGCTCGACGAATCATATTTGCATAATAAGGATTGATGCGTAATTTTGGCAAAATATCCGGATTTAAATGCACATGCCAACTGTCATTTTTCTTTGCCACCACAACATCAGGCACTTGATATTCAGATTCTTTATTTTCAAACATTAACCCTGGATAGGGTTGTAATGATTTTAAAAGTTGTATCGCTGCTTTTAACTGTTCAAGTTTAAAACCTGTTTGCTTCAGTAATTTATTTAGGTCATTGGCAATCAATAATTCATAATGCTGCAATAACAATAACGCGTCATTACGGCATGGTAAGGTATTAGGCAAAACTTGAAGCTGAACATATAAGCATTCCACAAGATTGCGTGAACCAACGCCAATCGGCTCTAGTCTTTGAATATGTTTCAACACCACTAAAATTTCATCAATCTCAACATCTTCTTCAATATCCATCTGTGCGAGTAAAGTCAGCACTGCGTGGTGAATTTCTTCAACGCTCTCATCTAAAAAGCCTTTTTCATCCAAACCATCTACGATGCAATAAGCGATCAAAAGATCAGTTTGGGAGAAATTTAGAAGATTAACTTGCTCTAAAATATGATCTTTCAGTGTATTTTGAATTGATCGATTATCCTCACGTTCTTCATATTCTGGTAATTCCATTGATGATGATTGATGGGTATATACATCATCCCATTCCGTATCTACAGGTAAATCATTTGGCAAATGATCTGCATTTAATTCTCGAGTAAGATCACTAGCAGAATTTTCCTGATTCAAGTCCTCCAAACTTTGCATTGGAGAATCATCATCCACCTTTTCAAGTAAGGGGTTACTATCCAACTGCAATTGAACTTCTTGCTCCAACTCTAAGCTGGATAATTGTAAAAGTCGGATCGCTTGTTGGAGCTGGGGTGTCAAAGACAAAGAATTGGATACTTTTAGTCCTAACGCTAATTTCATAAATCATTACCCCCTAACATCGTTATTATTCAAGCAATAATCATGCCTACAATTCTTATAACATAAGTTTCAAGTGCTAGGTTAATCAATTAGTCTTAATTGTTAATAAAAAACAAGTATAAAATATATTATAATTCAATCACTTTTTTTTAATTAATATTCAAAAAAAATATGAACACTCAAGTTTAAATTAAAAAAAATAATTTTTTAGCGTTATCTGCAGTTATGGTTGATTAAAAATAAACCACTTACTCATGATCAAGGTTTTATAAGCTCATGATTTATTTCGCGTTGATCAAAAAATCTAAATTCATTTGAATTTCGAGTATTTTTTATTCTTTACTTATTCTCATAGAAAGTATAAAAATAATTAATAGTTTATTTTGAATAGATTTCAACCAAATTTGAGAACTGTCAAAATTATAAGAACGATGCACTACAAGACATGGAGATTTCTTGATGAAAAGTCTATCTGGTAAAGTCCTTCTCAGCGCATTAGGCTTCATCATCGCTGGCGGAACAATGAGTCAAGCCAATGCCACTGACACCATTGCGAAAATCAAAAAAAATGGAAAAGTGATCATCGGGTATCGTGAATCTTCTGATCCAATCTCATATATCGTGGGTGGTAAACCTATGGGTTATGCCATCGATATCTGTAATAACGTAGCTAACGAATTAAAAAAAGACTTAAAACTCCCCAACTTAAAAGTTGAATATAAAGCGGTTACTTCTTCCACGCGAATTCCTGAAATGCTCGCTGGAAACATTGATATGGAATGCGGGACGACAACCAACTCTGTCCAGCGACAACAGCAAGTCAACTTCTCTACAAATTACTTTGCCACTGAAGTACGTATGGCAGTCAAAGCTTCAGCGCCTTTCAAAGATTTAGGTGATTTAAATGGTAAAGCCGTTGCCACAACGCAAGGAACAACCTCGGATAAATATATTAAAATGGGTGCACGAGGAGAAAAAATAAAAGTTACCAATGTCTATGGTAAAGATCATGCTGATTCTTTTGCAATGGTCGCTTCGGGACGTGCAGCTGCATTTGTTATGGATGACAATATTCTTGCAGGGCTCATTGCCAAATCATCAAAACCTCAAGATTTTAAAATTGTAGGTCCAGTCCTTTCGTCAGAACCTTACGGAATTATGCTGCCTAAAGGGGATGCCAAGTTTAAAGCGATTGCAGATCGTGTGGTAACTGGAATGTGGAAAAATGGTCAAATGGATACCCTTTATAAAAAATGGTTCTTATCACCTATTCCACCACGCAATATCAATCTAAACATGCCTATGAGTAGCTCATTTAAAAAATTAAAAGCATCTCCGAATGATGCAGGGATTAAATAACAAAAATTATGAGGGCTTAAATAAAAACACTTAAGCCCTTTTTTCTCGTAACCATTGCAGGAAATTTCAATGGCTGTTGGTTCTTTAAATTGGACGTCATTTTGCTTGGCATCCAACGAATATGGCGTTGATAAAAAAGATTGGGCTGAATCTATCTGTAGTGCGATTGGAGGTTCAAGTTATTCAGCTGTTGCTGATGCACCGACCTGGTTACAAATACTTGGATCAGGTATTTGGACCATGATCTGGACTGCTGTCATTGCCTTTTTCATCGCATTTTTACTTGGTTCACTTATTGGCATTATGCGTACATTACCCAATAAGTTACTTTCATTCATTGGGACTTGTTATGTAGAGTTATTCAGAAATATACCCTTAATCGTTCAATTATTTTTCTGGGCATTCGTTTTTCCTCAACTCCTGCCATTAAGTATGAGTACTGGAAGTGGTGAAATGGTTCCTGGCGGATGGTGGCAAAATATTTTAAATAATAATCCAGCAATTATTGGTGTATTTGCACTGGGTCTATATACCGCTGCAAGGATTGCTGAGCAGGTTCGAGCAGGTATTAATACCGTTTCACAAGGTCAAAAAAATGCAGCTTATGCGATTGGTTTAAATTTAAACCAAAGTTATCGTTATGTCATTCTGCCAGTGGCTTATCGAATCGTTTGGCCAACACTGACATCAGAAGCAATGAATGTATTTAAAAATTCAGCCGTACTTTTTGCCTTAAGTGTTTTGAATTTTTTTGCATATACCAAAACAATGCGAGAAGAAACCTCTCAAGACGTGGTCATTTTAATTCTTTCAACACCTGTTTATCTCATCATCACTTATTCAATTAAATACCTGATGGCATGGATTGAGAAACGGATGGCTGTACCAGGTCTAGGTTCGGGAGGTAAATAAAATGGACTTTAGTGTTCTAACTCATCCCGATGTCGTTGCAAGTTTGATCGCTGGTTTTAAATTTACAGTTACAGTAACCATTCTTTCGATTATTGGTGGGATTCTTCTTGGTACACCAATCGCGATGATGCGTCTATCAAATAATAAAATTGCCAGTGGATTTGCAAAATTTTATGTCGACTTTTTTCGAGGTGTTCCCCTCATTCAAGTTATTTTTATCTTTTACTTTTTACTTCCTAAGTTTTTCGATTTCCAATATCACACCTATTGGGGACCTTTATTTTCAAGTGTAGTAACCTTCGCCATTTTTGAGGCTGCCTTTTTTTCAGAAATTGTCCGTTCTGGCATTCAATCAGTTTCTAAAGGACAAGTGAATGCAGGTTACGCCTTGGGGTTTAATTATCGCCAGACGATGTCATACGTAGTTTTACCCCAAGCTTTTAGAAATATGTTACCCGTGATATTGACGCAATCCATTGTTCTTTTTCAAGATGTGTCTTTGGTTTATGTCATCAGTGCACCAGATTTCTTAGGCAATGCAAATACTTTAGCTAATACCTATGGTTCGGAAACCAAAGCCGTTTTCTATCTAGTTGTTGCTGTCGTCTATTTTGTCATTTCATTTGCACTTTCACGACTAGTTAAACGCTTACATCAAAAAATAGCCATTATTCGATAAGGAGAATCAAAATGCCAATGATTGAAATTCAAGATGTATCCAAATGGTATGGAGATTTTCAGGTACTTAGCGAATGCTCAACCACTATCAACAAAGGTGAAGTTGTCGTTGTATGCGGTCCATCTGGCTCAGGTAAATCTACACTTATTAAGACAGTAAATGCTTTAGAACCTTTTCAACAAGGAAATATTATCGTTGATGGTACCGCTTTAAAAGACTCTAAAACGAATCTAGCAAAATTCAGATCTAGAGTAGGTATGGTATTTCAACATTTTGAACTTTTTCCTCATATGACTGTGTTAGATAACCTAACAATAGGACAAATCAAAGTACTTAATCGCTCAACTGAAGACGCTAAAATAAAGGCCTTACAATATTTGGATCGAGTAGGTTTGACAGCACACAAAGATAAATTTCCAGGACAATTATCAGGTGGTCAACAACAACGTGTCGCGATTGCACGTGGTCTTTGTATGGACCCAGTCTGTATGCTTTTTGATGAACCCACTTCTGCATTAGATCCTGAAATGGTGGGTGAAGTGCTTGAAGTCATGAGCCAACTTGCAAAAGAAGGCATGACGATGATGTGTGTTACCCATGAAATGGGATTTGCAAAAAAAGTTTCAGATCGAGTGATATTTATGGATCAAGGCAAAATTCTAGAGGATTGCCCGACTGATGACTTCTTTAATAAGCCACTAGAGCGACATGAAAGGACAAAATATTTTTTAGAGAAAATTTCAGCAGTACACTAAACATCAGAATGAATCCAAAAATTTCGCGATATCTACTCAAATTATTTTCAAATTCGATTTTTTTCACATAAAAAAACACCCCCTTCTATTGAAGGGGGTGTTTAGAATAATGAGCTGGCGATGACTTACT
>NZ_JBWYIV010000021.1:0-22446 GCF_056779895.1 Acinetobacter sp. ANC_7553
TTCGATTGGACCTTCAAGGCGTTCTAAAAGCGTTTTTAATTGAGCTGAAGTATTTTGATCTAACATTGCTAACGTCTCCAAAGGAGTAATAATTCATTCGATACAGGTATACTAAGATAATTGATTGAATAGATAAAACAGTTTGTTGTTATAAATTCAATCGGAAAAATAAATTTCATCAAAGTCATTGGTGTAGATGTATGAAAATATTGAGTTAAAACTTGAATTTTCAAGTATAAAAGCAATTTAAATTCATATATTTACATTGAAATTATTTTAATAGATATGAGCGAGGACCAATTATGACCTTAGAGAGAGGCATTTATAAACACTATAAAGGACAACTTTATCAGGTCCTTCATGTAGCGACGCATAGTGAAACTCAAGAAAAGCTTGTGGTCTATCAATGCCTTTATGGAGATTATTCAATATGGGTAAGGCCATTAACGATGTTTACGGAAAGTATTTATCTAGAAGATGATGATCGTGAAATTGAACGTTTTAAATTGATTCAAAAATTATGATGATTGTCATAGTAAAGACTTTATCTTTGATTAGTTTATAGAAATCGATTCAATGAGAATATGTCATGAATGCTGAATTTCTAAGTCGAATGCAAAGTTTATATCAGCAGTTAATTCAACATGATGCATATCAAACTGATCGCGATCTGAGATATCGAAATATAAAACCAGAATCTGCCCATTATATTTCGATGCTTATTAAGATCCAGACCTCTAAAAGAATTCTTGAAATAGGAACTTCGACAGGATATTTAACATTATGGATGGCGGAGTCGGTTTCGGATCATCAGGGTCGAGTGACGACGGTTGATATAAACTCAGAAAGAACAGCACTTGCGACTCAGTACGCCAAACAGTTTAGTTTAGATCAGCTTATTGATTTTATCAGCAGTGATGCAATAGATGTATTAATTAATGAAGGCGATGTGTATGACTTAATTATCTTAGATGCGAATCGACATGCATATCCTGATTATTGGCATTACTTAAAAAAGGTACTACATCCTGAACATGGCGTAATACTTGTAGATAAAGTGATTTCCCACGCCGCTGAAATACAAAGTTTTTTAAAGGATGTTAAAGCTGATCCAGATTTTTGCACGATGACGCTGAATATTGGGTGTGGATTATTGATGATTACGCGGAATTGATGGTGATTGAGATTTTGATGGATTGAACACAAAAAAACCACGCAAAGCGTGGTTTTTTTAGTGCTATCTAATGAATTAGATTTTACCAACTAGATCGATTGAAGGAGCAAGAGTTGCATCGCCTTCTTTCCATTTAGCAGGGCAAACTTCGCCTGGGTGAGCGTGAACGTATTGAGCTGCTTTAACTTTACGAAGAAGTTCTTGAGCATCACGACCGATACCACCAGCGTTGATTTCAACGATTTGGATTTTACCTTCTGGGTCGATTACGAAAGTACCGCGGTCAGCAAGACCAGCAGATTCGATTAGAACTTCGAAGTTTTTAGAAAGAGTCCAAGTTGGATCGCCGATTAATGGGTATTGGATTTTACCAATTACGTCAGAAGTGTCGTGCCAAGCTTTGTGAGTGAAGTGAGTGTCAGTAGAAACACCGTAGATTTCCACGCCTAATTTTTGGAATTCAGCGTAGTTGTCAGCAAGGTCACCAAGTTCAGTTGGGCAAACGAAAGTGAAGTCAGCAGGGTAGAAAAATACTACAGACCATTTGCCTTTAAGATCAGCTTCAGTCACGTCTACGAATTGACCGTTGTGGTAAGCTGTAGCTGCGAATGGTTTAACTTCAGTATTAATTAAGCTCATCATTGTCTCCATGATTGAGGTTAGTCTTTAATTTTCAATTAGAGTATCGAACTTTCGTTCTGTGCTGAAATGGTATTTTTACATTACAAAAATCGGAAAAACCGAATTATGTAAATTGATTGCCATTTAAGTTTGTCATCTGTCTTCCTTGTAACACATCAAAATGATGTATTCGTGACAGGATGAGAAAATTTCACATGCCTACCAACATGAAGACACTGAAGTGAAAATTCAAGGGTAAATATTAAAAAAACCATCATTATTTTGGATTTAGTTTTTCAAAAATATAAAAAGCCACATGAAAATTTCAAAAATTGTATGAATTGTCACATAACGCGGCTGACTTGTTTCTATTTCAACATAAGATCATTTTAAGCTTTATATTCTCATTTAATCTAAAAAAATAGTCCGATTCAGATTTGGGATAATCTTTGAAAATGAGTAGAATAAAGCGTTTCGTAATTGGTATAGGGCTAAAACTTGGCGACGATAGGGTTAAATGTAGAACAAATGGTGATGGCACGAGATCTTCATCGTTTAAATCGACTACGCAAAGGAAAAGATGCCAATGAAAAGCAATATCAAGAACTTTTTGAAAAATCAAATTTAAAAGTACAACAGCGTATTCAACGCATTCCTAATATCAAACTTAATCAAGATTTACCTGTTACCCAATACGCAGACAAATTGATTGAGGCCATTCAAAAGCATCAGGTCATTATTGTTGCCGGTGAAACAGGTTCAGGTAAAACAACTCAGCTTCCTCAGATAGCCATGCTTGCGGGACGTGGTTTAACAGGGTTAATTGGTCATACCCAGCCACGACGATTAGCTGCGCGCAGTGTATCGCAACGTATTGCAGAAGAGGTGGGTGAAAAACTCGGTGAGTCTATTTCATTTAAAGTAAGGTTTAACGAACAGGGTTCACAGGACTCTATCGTTCGTTTAATGACAGATGGTATTTTGCTGGCTGAATTGGCTCATGACCGTTTTCTGACCAAATACGATACGATTATTATTGATGAAGCGCATGAGCGATCATTAAACATTGATTTTATCATGGGGTATTTGAAGCAACTTTTACCGCGCAGGAAAGACTTAAAGGTAATCATCACATCTGCAACATTAGACGTTAATCGTTTTTCAAGTTACTTCAATAACGCACCGATCTTTGAGGTTGAAGGTCGTAGTTTTCCTGTAGAAGTGCGTTATCGTCCGATCTCTGAAATGAGTATTGTAGGGAGTGATGATGATGAGTTTGATGACTTTGAAGAAAACCTACCGCGCGCAGTAGTATCAGCTGTTGAAGAATGTTTCAAAGATGCACAGGAAAAAGGTCATCCTGAACACGCAGATATTTTGATTTTTGCCAGTACGGAACAAGAGATTCGTGAGCTACAGGAAACTTTAATCAAACATGGACCTCGTCATACAGAAGTTCTACCTTTGTATGCGAGACTAGCGTTATCTGAACAACAAAAGATTTTTAATCCTGCAGGTGGTGGACGGCGTATCATTATTGCCACCAACGTTGCGGAAACTGCATTGACCGTTCCAAACATACGTTACGTCATTGATAGTGGCTTTGCACGTATCTCTCGTTATAACTACCGTTCACGTGTTCAGCGTTTACCGATTGAAGCGATTTCTCAAGCAGCAGCCAATCAGCGTAAAGGTCGTTGTGGTCGTATTGCACCGGGTGTGTGTATTCGATTGTATTCAGAAGAAGACTTTTTAAGTCGTCCCGAATTTACTGAACCTGAAATCAAACGTACTAATTTGGCATCTGTTATTTTGCAGATGCAGAGTTTAGGTCTTGGAACACTCGAAGATTTTGACTTTATTGAACCGCCTGATCATCGTCTCGTCAATGATGGCCGTAAACTGCTGATTGAACTCGGGGCGATGGCGGAAAAGAGAAATTCTTCTCTTGCGACTAAAACAGCCTCATCTCTAGATAAAGGTGGACTTCAAGGCAAAGGCGATTCTCTCACCAAAATTGGTCAACAAATGGCAAAAATGCCAATTGATCCAAGACTCGCACGTATGATTTTGGGTGGTGCTCATTTTGGGGCACTCAATGAAGTATTGATTATCGTGGCTGCGTTAGCTGTTCAGGATCCAAGAGAGCGTCCTGCTGATAAACAAATGCAAGCGGATCAGAAGCACGCCTTATTTCGTGAAGCCGATTCTGACTTTCTGTTCTATCTCAAATTATGGGATACGTTGGTTGCAAATCGGGAGATGAGTGAAAATAAGCGTCGCACATTTGCACGTAATCATTTCTTGAGTTGGTTACGCTTGAGAGAATGGAAAAAAACACATGAGCAACTGGTTGATCTTGCTCAAGGCTTAAAGCTTTCTTTTAATGAAAATAAAACCAGTTACGAAAATCTTCACAGAGCTTTACTCACGGGACTATTGTCATTCATTGCAAATAAAACAGATGAACGCAATGTATTCATGGCAGTGCGTCAACAAAAGGCACGTATATTTCCTGCATCGACCTTACACAAAACCAATACACCATGGGTCATGGCATTTGAGATGGTAGAAACCTCGCAGGTGTATTTACGAACACTGGCAAAAATTGAGCCTGAGTGGATTTTGCTAGCCGCACGTGATTTAGTCAAACATCATTACTTTGAACCGCATTGGTCGAAAAAAGCAGGTGTGGTTAACGCATATGATCAAATTTCACTGTTTGGTTTGATTATTGAGCCTAAGCGTCAAATCAATTATGAAAAGGTGGATCAAACTGCGGCGCATGAAATTTTCCTTCGCGATGCTTTAACGACGGGTCATCTGGGGATTACGCCGCCATTTTTAAAACATAACTTACTTAAACTAGAAGAGGTTGAGCGAGTTGAAGACAAATTGCGACGTCGTGATTTGGTTGTAGACGAAGAGACGATTTATCAGTTTTATGCAGCAAAAGTGCCTGAAGATGTTGCGAGTCGGCGCAGTTTTGAAGATTGGCGTGCGACTGTTGAGCCTCAAAATCCACGTTATTTGTTCATCGATGACGATGCTTTATGGCTTAACGATCGTCCAACCACCCAACAGTTCCCTGATTACTTACGTAATGGGGATCTTCGTTTAGCAGCAAGTTATCGATTTGATCCAAGTCATGATGAAGATGGTGCGACGGTCAAGATTCCACTACAGGCCCTGCCACAAGTAGATGAAAACTTATGGTCATGGGGCATTCCAGGTTGGCGTCTTGATTTGATTGAAGCACTATTAAAAGCTCTTCCAAAAGATAAGCGTCGTGGCTTGGTACCTATACCAGATACTGCGCGTAAACTGATGTCCAAAATAGATGCGCAAGATTTACAAAAGCATATTTTTAGTTTTTTAGCTTTTCAATTGAGAGGCGAACAGATCACTGATAAAGATTTTAATGTAGATCGAATTGAACAATATCTTTTACCGCTCATAAAAGTCATCGATGAAAAAGGGCGAGTGATTGAGCAAGGTCGCGATTTATCAGAATTAAAAGCACGCTGTCGTACTGAAACGCATAGTCCAGTCAAGCAGTTAAAAGGTGAGTATCAAACTTTCCCTGAGCATTTTGTGTTTGAAGCATCGCAAAAAGTCACAGGTGTCGTCGTCAAACAATATCAAGCACTTGTACCATGCAAGGAATTTTCTAAGCTTGAGCAAAAGGATGAGTCAGGTGTTGTCATTCAAACGTTTAATGATCAGCACGAAGCAATACGCCATCATCGTGCTGGTATTATTCGCCTGATTCATATGCAGCTAGGTGATTTGATTCGACAGCTTAAAAAACAAATTTCTAAACCACTCGCATTAGCCTATTCCCCTTTGGGTGATAAAGCTCAGTTAGAACAAATGTTAGTTTACGCAACATTGCAAATGGCTTTAGAGAAAGAGCCTGTAGATGCGCAAGATTTCCAAATAATTCTGCAGGCTGTCAAGCAGTCTTTCCTAACGCATGGTCAAAAGGTCTTGGCTGCCTTTAATGACATTTATGTACAATGGCAACAAATTCGACGCGAGTTGATGATGATTGATGCCAATGTATTTGGTAAAAATATCGATGATATTGAAGATCAACTTGATCTAATGAGTTTAGCGGATTTTGCTTATAGTAAATCTGTAGACGTGTGGATTGAATTTCCACGCTATCTTAAAGCTTTATTGATCAGGATTGATCGTTTGCCTCATAATCTAAAACGAGATGATGATGCGATTGCTCAAGTCGATCCTTGGATGGATAAATTATTTAAATATAAAAATGATCAGAAATTGAAAGAGTTATATTTTATGGTTGAAGAGCTGAGAATCTCATTATTCTCTCAACCGATGAAAACCAAGATGCCAATTTCGCCAAACCGTATTCAAAAAGTATGGGAACGTCTCGGAATCAGTTAATATAGCTTTAATTTGAAATATTGAGTTACTCAAAAAAGGAGTTTTGCATGGGCATTCGTATTACAGGCACTGGCTTATTCCATCCTGAACATGTCATCACCAATGAAGAATTGGTTGAAAGTTTAAATGCTTATGTAGAAAAGTTTAATCAAGAGAATGCTGAAAAAATTGCTGCGGGTGAAATCGAAGCACGCCGTGGTTCAAGTGCAGAATTTATTGAGAAGGCTTCAGGTGTTAAAGCACGCTATGTTGTAGAGAAGGAAGGCGTATTAGATCCTAATCGTTTACGTCCAAACTTAGCAGAACGATCAGATGATGAAATTTCACTTCAAGCTGAGTGGGGTGTGATCGCTTCAAAACAAGCAATGGAAAATGCCGGTGTAACTGCTGAAGACATTGATGTTGTAATATTGGCTTGTTCAAATATGCAACGTGCATATCCTGCGGTTGCTATTGAAATTCAAACTGCATTAGGCATTCAAGGTTATGCTTATGACATGAATGTTGCTTGTTCTGCTGCAACATTTGGCTTAAAACAAGCTTATGATGCGATTAAGTCTGGTGCTCGTCGTGTGCTCTTGGTCAATGTGGAGATCACATCAGGTCATACAGATTATCGTTCACGTGATTGTCATTTCATTTTTGGTGATGTGGCGACAGCTTCAATTATCGAAGATACAGATTCTAAAACTGGATTCGAAATTTTAGATACGCAATTGTTTACGCAATTCTCTAATAACATTCGTAATAATTTTGGTTTCTTGAATCCAAGTGAAACAACCAACGCGGATGATAAACGCTTCCGTCAAGATGGTCGTAAAGTGTTTAAAGAAGTATGTCCATTGGTTGCGAAAATGATTACAAAGCAACTTGAGAAAAACCAAATAGAACCGACGAATGTTAAACGTTTCTGGTTACATCAAGCCAATGCCAGCATGAACGAGTTAATCTTAAAGCTCGTGGTGGGTAGAGCTGTTGCTGAAGCAGATCCAGACTTAGTTCCAATCATTTTAGACGAGTTTGCAAACACTTCTTCAGCTGGGGTCATCATTGCGTTACACCGAACTGCAGATCAAGTAAATGATGGTGAATACGGCGTATTATGTTCATTTGGCGCAGGTTATTCTGTTGGTTCAATACTGGTTCAGAAGCGAGTAGCTTAATTAGATAAAGAGATGTTCAATGGAAAATAAAGCATTGCAAATCCAACACCATTCTAAAATGATCCGATATGGTAGTTTGTTGCAACGTTTTTATTTTAAACCGACCTTTCTTGGTGTTGAACATCTCAATGCTAATCGACCTGCCATGTATGTGGGTAATCATACAATTTATGGTGTATTTGATACGCCAATATTGATTGATTATCTATATACAGAGCACAAAATTAAAATTGTGAGTTTAGGTGATCACATTCATTTCAAAATACCGTATTGGAAAGATATGGTTCATAAAATGGGTGCAATTGAGGGTCTAAGAGAATACGCCAGAGATGCAATGCAACAAGGATACTCTATCCTAGTGTTTCCAGGTGGTGGGCGTGAGGTAGTAAAGCGCAAAGGGGAAGAATATCAACTCATATGGAAAGAGCGCTACGGATTCTTAAAGTTAGCTCAAGAATTTGACTACGACATTGCACCTTTTGTAGCTGTAGGTGGTGATGAAGTATTCGATTTGGCACTTGATGCCAATTATTTGCTTGAAAAAAAGTGGTTTAAAAAGCTTTTAGCTGTACCTAAAATTGGAAAAATACTCCGTCAAGGTGATGTCTTGCCTTCAATACCCAAAAATATTATTCCTAAAAGAGTCCCATTCTATTTCAAATTTTTACCACGACAATCAATCTCAAATATCAAAACAGAACAAGATTTGATTGAATTCAGAGATCAATTGCAGCAAACAATTTACGAAAATATTGCATCAACGCAATTGATACGAGATAGATAAAGTTAAATCTTAGAAAATTATACTTTTTAATCTAATTATATTGTTGATTATAAAAATATTTTTAAAATAATATTAAAAAAATAAATTAGTGCTTTCTATTTTATATCAATTAGGTATATTATTTTAATGTAAATATTCAGTTTACTAAGCCCAAAGATTGTACTCCTCCTTGGGCTTTTTTTTATCTCAGAATAATAATAGGCGTATGAGAGCGATTTTCACTTTTTAAATTTCACACAAATTAAGATTGAAAATCAAAGGTGAATTTTTGGCACAAAATGCAACTATAGTTGGTTTTTTTAAAATTAATAAAAACAGAATGTTATTTAAATTTTTTAGCATGCTATCAAAACAATTCTAATTTTGTAATTGCAAAATGTATGCTTCTACGACTTAGAGGTTCATAAAGAAATTTTGCATAAGTGCTTTTTTTTTGTACATTGAAAACTCAAAAAACAAAATAACACAGAGGGATTATGTCACTACAAGGAAAAACACTGTTCATTACAGGTGCAAGCAGAGGTATCGGTCGTGAGATTGCACTTAAAGCTGCAAAAAATGGTGCAAATATTGTGGTTGCTGCAAAAACGAGCACTGAACATTCGAAACTCAGTGGTACGATTCATTCTGTTGCAAAAGAAATAGAAGCAGCTGGTGGGAGAGCATTAGCGATCCAACTTGATGTACGAGATCAAGATGCTGTCGCAGCCGCAATGAAACAGGCTGCTGAACATTTTGGTGGGATAGATGTCCTCATTAATAATGCTGGTGCGATTAATTTGAGTGGGGTTGAAACGCTTGATCCAAATCGTTTTGATCTTATGTATCAAGTGAATACTCGCGCCGTTATGGTCTGTAGTCAAGCTGCCTTGCCTTATTTAAAACAAAGTCAAAATCCACACATTCTTAGTCTCTCTCCACCTTTAAATTTAAAAGAAACGTGGTTTGCGGTTCATTCTCCTTACACCATCAGTAAATATGGCATGAGTATGTTGACCATGGGAATGAATCAAGAATTCGAACGTTATGGAATAAGTGTTAATGCCTTGTGGCCTAGAACCATTATTGCAACTGCAGCGATTGAGTTTTCTCTCGGTGGACGTGAGTTATTTAGCAAGGCTCGGACACCAGCAATCATGGCTGATGCAGCGTATGCAATCTTGACGAGTGAGAAACGTTCGATGACGGGTCGTATGATGATCGATGAAGAGATATTAAGAGAGAAAGGTGAAACTGATTTCGAAAAATATCGAGTGGAACCATCAGATGAAGAATTGATGGTTGATCTATTTGTTGATCCATAAATAATAAAGCCCAACATTGTGTTGGGCTTTATTATTTATACTAGATTATCGTAATGCAGTGAGGTTGACATCCTTTCGATACATTTCGATCTGCATGACTTGTTCGGTTAAGAATGCTTTGCGTTGGTCATTGCTCGGATGACTTGCGAATAAGGTTGATTGATCTTTATTCATTTTACGTTTGTTGAGATTAGCTTCGAATTTATCCCAAAATGAGAGTGCTGCATTGTGATTGTAGCCCGCTCTCACCATCAAATCTAAACCAATCAAATCAGCTTCTTCTTCTAGATGACGGCGATGAGACATATTGGTTTGATTGCCTGATAAACCACTTGCAAGCCCGATGGCAGCCCCAGTTCCCATGGTTGCACCCATTAGACCCAAATTCATTGCTGCGAAACGAGAAGCCTTTTCACGACTATGATTACGGATAATGTGTGCCATTTCATGCGCAATTAAGGTGGCTAACTCGTCATCAGATAAGTTTTCAAACATATATACAGCCGAATTAACTACAATTTGCCCACTTTGAAAGGATTGGGCATTCGGTTTGCTGCTGAGCACACCGTTAATTCGCCATTGAATTGGTTGACGACCTTCACGTAAATATTGATTAGCATGTGGGATTAAACATGCCAAAATTTGATTTAAGCGTGGATCTTCAAGATATAAAGACTTAGTCTTCGCTTTCTTTTCAAATTTATTATAGCTACGATTTGAAATTTTATTCCAAGCTGATTCCGGAATAATCATGAGTTGTTTGCGTTCGGAAGCTACAGTGCCTAATGATGTGGTTGAAACACAGCCAGTCGAGATTAATGCAATTGAACTTATAATACCAAACGCGAAGGATTTCATAATTACACCTTAATGATGGGATATTATTTGAGATCTAGCTTGATTTTTAATAGCTAGATTTAGTGTTTAATTATTGTTCAATATTTAGATTAATTAAACAAACATTATTTTAATTATTAATTTGAACGAATTAATATCATGGTGGTTATAATGAGATTTGAGTCACAATAATATTTTTTATTTTTTATTTGTTATTTTGTTATTTAGATAAATTATTTTATTTATATATATTTTGTATTTTATTATATTTTTATTATATTATTTGTGATTGGATTAATATTTATTAAAATTAATAGTATATATAAATCAGTATTTTATGTTTTATTATTGTTTTCTTTAAATATTTAATTTTGATTCTGTTTTTTAATTTAATTTAATTTAATATGAGAATAAATTCTCACTATTTTAGTTGAATATTGATAAATAACTCATAACGAAATATTTTGGAATTTCATTCAAAGTTATTAAAAATTAATTCTTATATTGTGAAGTTTTTCTTACATGTTGATTTGGTGTATTTTGTGATTTAATTCACACATACTATCGTTGGGTATTTTAATTAAATTTGGGTGGGCTAATTATATGATTTTTAAACCACGAATTTTTTTGATCACAGTGTTATAAGGTCTGTTTGATTTTTGACAAGGTCTGAGCATCATTAATATGCGCATGCTGCTTATCCTAGCCAATCGATACAACAGAACACTTTAAAATAAATTCATCTAAACTTATTTTGTCTTCAGTCAATATAAGTATCAATTCGTTCAATTTCAAAGATGTTTAACCTGAACTTGAGTTTTCAGTACTCGTCATTCAATCGCATCGTATTTTGAAAAAAGGATTAATCTTGATGTGGAGCACTTGGTGAATCAAATGAGGGTTTCTTTTTTGGTTCGAGTAAAATCTTAATCACAAACGCTTTGCCAAGGTGATAAACAGAAATATTTAAAGAATTCCAACGGAATAATGAGATTTTTTGCGATATAAAGTTCATGTTAGGGCGAGTACAAATGTATGAGCGATTTCGAGTGACGATGGGCGTTGAAGCGGCATTTGTTTTATCACGCTTTCTTAATTCATTCGTTGAACTTTGAACGACTAGACAGGAACTGATACAGTAAATATGAATAAGTGGTTTAAGGGTAGTTTATTGATTGGTTCTTTGGTGAGTAATTTTGCATTTGCAGATTTTCTACCACCAGATCAAGCATTTCAATTTGAGGCAGTATCAGTCAGTCATCATCAAGCTGAACTAAAATGGAAGATCGCAGATGGTTACTATCTCTATCATGATCAAATCAAAGTTTCAGACATTCAAGGTCCTGTAAAGTTATCTCTACCACGCCCAAAAGAGAAAGATGATCCAAACTTTGGTATCACCCAAGTACATTATCAGGATGTAATCAGCAATATTCCAGTCAAACCAAATCAAGAATTTAAGATTCAATGGCAAGGATGTGCTGAAAGTGGTTTATGTTATCCGATTCAAAGAACAACGATAACAACTGACAGCACAGGTTTATTCCCAGCGCAGCAAACTACACAAGCTAAGAAAGTTTTAAATCTCAAAGAAATTTCAGCAGCATCTAATGGAGTTGTAAATACTCGAGATGCACAAGAAAATGCTTCACCAAAAACAGAAACACAACTCATTTCAAAGGATAACAATACAGTCGCAGATCGTAAAAATTTTAACGCTACTGCGCTTGAGCTAGATAAAACCGAATTTGGGGAAAATAATTTAATCAGTGAGGATCAATCCACGCTAGATGCAAATTTATCTAAAGAAAATCTGAATAGGCCAGCCAGTTTTTCGGGTGTATGGAACAACGATCAATTTTTTTTAAATTTGCTCTCTCAACAAAGTGTATGGCTTAATTTATTGGTGTTTTTAGGACTTGGAATATTGTTGGCATTCTTGCCTTGTTCATTGCCCTTAATTCCGATTTTATCAGGCATTCTTGTGCAAAATCACAGAGGTTATCGTGCCGCGGTAATAGCTTTTATTTTTGTCACAGGGATGGCTATCGTTTATGCGTTAATGGGATTCGTTGTTTCTCAACTGGGCTATAGTTTTCAGCGTTGGTTTCAAAGTCCGATCTTCATCAGTATTTTTAGTCTCCTGTTTATTATTTTTGCCCTTAATCTTTTTGGTGCATTTCAAATCTCTTTACCTCAAGGAATGTTACAACGCTTAGATCTTTGGCAACAAAAACAAAAAGGCGGAACATTGATCGGTGCAGGACTCATGGGGATGATTTCTGCACTGATAGTTGGACCCTGCATGAGTGCTCCGTTGGC
The DNA here is from genome assembly GCF_056779895.1 of Acinetobacter sp. ANC_7553. Taxonomy (NCBI): domain Bacteria; kingdom Pseudomonadati; phylum Pseudomonadota; class Gammaproteobacteria; order Moraxellales; family Moraxellaceae; genus Acinetobacter; species Acinetobacter sp. ANC_7553. The sequence continues at coordinate 12,622 of NZ_JBWYIV010000021.1, forward strand.
TGGAGCATTGATATTTGTCTCACAGATGAACCAACCTTTATTAGGGGCGACTTATCTTTTTGTTTTGGGCATTGGGATTGGTTTGCCGCTTTTTATTGCGGCAGTTTTCGGGACGCATTTTTTACCTAAACCTGGGGTATGGATGGATCGACTCAAGGTCTGTTTTGGTTTCGTGATGTTGCTTGTGGCCATTTATTTTGTACGGCCACTTATTCCAACCAGTATTTATCAAATTCTGATGGGTCTTTTACTTCTTGGATTCGCTGTATATTTACTCTGGAAAATGAGACCTTATGTCGAAAAAATAGTGGTTAAAAGCATCATCATATTACTCAGTCTTGGCATGATGTTTTTAGGAGTGAATTATGTGCAGCAAGGGTATACGCACTCCCTTGTAACGCAGGCCAAAACATTACATACATGGCATAAAGTCAACTCTGCCGCGCAGCTTTCAAATGTTTTGAAAGCAAATCAAGGTAAAGCCGTAGTAATTGATGTTTACGCAGATTGGTGTGTTGCATGTCAACCGATAGAAAAAGAGGTACTTCCGCGTGAAGATGTTCAAGCCAAACTCAATGAGTTGGTTTTAATTAAATTAGATCTCACTCATTTTGAACCAAGCCAAGATGAACTGTTAAAAAAATGGCAAATTTTAGGACCGCCTACATTTATTTTTTTAAATACGCAACATGATGAAATACGTGATCTGCGCTTAACTGGCACTTTTACTGCAACACAGTTATTAAATCGATTGCAGGAACAATCTGTCGAGATGGTTCAGTAATGATTTCATTTGATGGGATTCAACTTGGATCATTCATGTTTCCATGGGTTTTATTGATTCTATTCAGTGGGATACTGTTCATCAGTATCCTGATCAATGTTTTAGGTTATCACTATAAATGGACAGATACCCAAGTCAAAATCAGTAAAGATTCAGTGTGGACAAGCATCATTATTGGAGCAGTTGCCGCTAGAGTCATCTTTGTTATGTTCTATTGGGAGATTTATATTGAAAATCCTTTAGATATACTCAAAATCCAAGATAAAGGATTTAGCTTATGGAGTGGATTATTCTTCGGTGGGCTAAGCTATATCATTCTCAATCGAAGCTTACGAACAAAAATGAAAATCATTTTAGTTGGGGTGTTTTTATTTTGGGTAGCGATTGGCGTAATGATAAAAACTCAATACAAGGTTGAAAGTTATTATCCTGACCTAAGTTTTCAGATACTCCCAACTGATCATAGTGAAAATAAGAATGAAGGGTATTTCACAGATTTTTTGGGTCAGCCTACAGTCGTTAATTTGTGGGCGAGTTGGTGCCCGCCATGTCATAGAGAGATGCCAATACTTTTTCAAGCACAAAAGGCTCATCCCAATATTCATTTTGTGATGCTCAATCAAGGTGAAGATATCACAACGGTTCAAAACTATTTACAAAAACACAGCTTCAACTTTAAAAATGTCAGACTTGATGTAAATGGGGAAATGCCCAAGCAGAGCAATAGTTTTGGCTTGCCAACTACATTGTTTTACGATGAAAAAGGTAAATTGGTGGCTAGACATATGGGTGAGTTAAGCGCTGCAAAATTGCAAGAATATTTAATTAAAATGACAGCTGAGTAGAGCTAAAGGTTATGAAAGATATAAATAAATTAATATTGTTGTCTAGCGTTTTTTTAATAAGTAGCGTCAGTTATGCGGATTTAAAAAAGCAGATTTCAGCAGAGGGCTTTGAGTTTGTAAAAGAAATTCCAGCACCAGCAGGTATGACAGGATGGGCAGGGCATATGAACCAACATCCAGGCACGGTTTTTATTTCTAATGATCAGAAATATTACATTATGGGTGATTTATATAATGCTCAAGGTGAAAATATTTCTATTGAAGCATTAAATACACATGTCAAAGACGCCGTATTAGATGATGTATGGAAGAGCATTGAAAAGTCGACTTGGATTCAAGATGGTGAAAATACAGCAGCACGCGTTGTTTATGTATTTTCAGATCCTAACTGCCCATATTGCCATCAATTTTGGGAAGCTGCACGACCATGGGTAAACTCGGGAAAAGTTCAACTTCGACATATACAAGTTGGTGTGATTCGAGAAGATAGTCGAGGGCAAATTGCCACCATACTTAACTCAAGTGATCCTGCTAAAGTATTTAATGACTACAATAAAAAGAAAGGTAAAGAGCGATTAGTTGTAACGCAAAATATATCAAAATCTTTACATGAAAAAATCGACTATAACGAGTCACTCATGGATAAATATGGATTTTTTTCCACGCCAGCTATGGTATGGAAAAATCAACAAGGAGAGTTCAAGTCTATGCAAGGAATGGCAAAAGACTTGCAAGAAGTTTTTGAAAAATAGAATTTTTTGGTCTTTAGTACTCTTGAATACAAAACTTTAAAATTTAATACATGATCATTTGCATGGAGAATATGATTGTATTTGAGTCTCATATCCATAACTGAAAGAATTGCAAGATTATGAAGTAGGATCGCAATATAAGCGATAAAGCGTTTGCATAATGGTGAGGACTTTAGGATCACTCACTTGATAAAAAATTTGTTTACCTTCACGACGAGTCACCACCATTTCAGCTTTACGTAATACGGTTAACTGTTGTGAAAGCGTGGGTTGAAAAATTTGAGTTCGATTCTCAATTTCCTGAACGTTCAATTCACCATCTACTAAAATACAAAGTATCTTTAATCGATCAGGATTCGACAGGACTTTAAGTCGATCGCTGACTTGATCAACTTGTGAAAAATCCATTTGATTGAATTTAACATCAGACGGCATTGGATGTTCCTTTGAAACAGAAGGATGCGTATGTTAAAGCATCTTGATTATTTTTCAAAATAATATAATATAAAAAAATATATTGTAAATAAGTAAATTGTTATGCATGATTTTGTGATTGCTTTTTTAGGTGGAGCACTACTCGGTTTATCTGTGGTTGGATACTTATATGTGAATGGTCGAATAGCAGGGATTAGTGGTTTAATCGGTCAAGTACTAAATCCGCATACAGTTTTCAAAACACCAGCATTGTTGTTTTTAATGGGTCTCATCATCACACCGTTTATCTATGGTATTTGGGTTCAGCCTGAAATTGAACTCGAAGCAAGTCCATTCATGATGATCATGGCAGGTATTTTAGTTGGATTTGGAACACGTTTAGGTTCTGGCTGTACAAGTGGGCATGGCATTTGTGGTTTAAGTAGATTGTCCAAAAGATCTATTGTGGCAACACTAAGTTTTATGCTGACAGGCTTTATAACGGTTTATTTAATTCGACATGTCACAGGAGCATTCTAAATGAAAAACCTTTTTGCTTTTTTGTTTGGCTCACTTTTTTCCGTGGGGCTCATGTTATCTGGAATGTCGAACCCTGAAAAAGTTCTTAATTTTCTTGATTTATTCGGTGAGTGGGATGCAAGTTTGGCATTTGTCATGATGGGTGCCATTGTCGTGGCATTCATACCCTTTCAGATCGTAACCAGAAGTGAAAAACCTTTAACTCTATTCAATGAGACTATTGATCTACCAAAGAGCAATCAGCTTGATAACAAGCTCATTATAGGTGCTAGCTTGTTTGGGATAGGCTGGGGCATCGCAGGCATCTGTCCAGCACCAGGATTAACATTGATTGGTTTAGGGCATTATCAATCACTCTATTTTGTGATTGCGATGTTGATAGGAGTTTTAATTCACCGTAAATGGATGGGGGCATAGTTATGAAACTAGTGATGAAAGACGCCACTCAAGATCAAATCAAGCCGCTAATTAAAGATTTTTTTGATCAAAATACCAATACATTTAGTTATGTCGTGGCTGATCCTGTGACATTAAGTTGTGCCATTATCGATAGTGTTTTAGATTTTGATGCTGCTTCTGCGACAACAACGACGGAACATGCTAACCAGATTATTCAATACATACATGAACAGCATTACAAGGTTGAGTGGATTTTAGAAACACATGTGCATGCTGATCATTTGACCGCTGCGCAATATTTAAAATCAAAGCTAGGTGGCAAAATTGCCATGAGTCATCATATCGGAATTGTACAAGAAACATTTGGCTCGATTTATCAATTGGATATTAAAGCAATAAACGCACAGCAACCATTCGATTATTTATTTAAAGATCATGAGTGTTTCAAAATTGGAGAAATTGAAGCCTACAACATTCCAACGCCTGGTCATACACCTGCTTGTCTTAGTTATGTGATAGGTGATGCAGTTTTCGTGGGTGATACTATATTTATGCCAGACTATGGTACAGCACGATGTGATTTTCCACGGGGCAGTGCAGCAGAATTATTTGATTCAGTTCAGAAGCTTTATCAACTGCCTGATCATATGCGTGTATATCTATGTCACGATTATTTACCAGAAAATCGACATCAATATATGTGTCAAACAGATATAAAAACGCAAAAAGAATCGAATATACACATTCGAATTGATTCAAAAAAGAATGATTTTGTGGAAATGCGCAATAGCCGTGACGCAACATTGGGGATGCCAAAGCTCATTTTACCAGCCATTCAAATTAATATAAATGGTGGCAAATTTCCGCCCATTGAACACAATGGAGTGTCTTATTTGAAAATCCCTTTAAATTTTTTTTAAATCTTAAAGTTTAGCTACTTTTATTTTTATAAATATTATAAATACATGTTATGTATAAAATTGAAAAAGGCTTTAAAAACAAGTTCAATAGGCGTATAGTTAAGTATGAAAGTTGATCAGCCTAGTCGGTTATTAACTTGATTTTTTTCTATGTTTCTAAACACTCTTTATCGATAAGAGTTGAGAGGAAATTTTGCTAAGATCTAGTGGACTCATCATTGCATTTGCAACGGTGTTATTACAACTAGCGGTTTATTTACAACCGATCTTACCGGAGAAATTTCATATCGCTCCGGTATGCATGTCTATTATGCATAATTTACTTTCTCCAGAACGCCATCAGCATGTTCATGAGACTTATCACGATCTCGTCCACCATTTGAGTGAAAACGAACATCATCACGACCATAATCAAATTACTCACCAATGCCAATATTGCACTGTTTATGGAGACCTCGTCTTACCATTTGATTTTGGTGTAAAAGAAATTTTTGATCGCTTACAAGTTAAGCTGAGTTTCTACCGCAATTCTTTTTGGCACGTTTATTTTTCTCTACAGAAGCTCTATCTTCTGCCTCAAGGCCGAGCGCCACCTTTTGGACTCTAATTGATTTAAACCTTGGATCATTTTGATCTTAATCAATTTATGTAGAGTTCAATATTATGAAAAAAATCTTTAAACAGTCTGTAGCCAACAGACGGTATTCACTCATCCTCAAAAAAGTGAATTTAAAATCGCGTGTTATCGGAGTGATACATGACATCTACAATGTAACTCTAACTGTAGTTTTAAACTCAGTGAAGAACAACATTCACCACAAAACTCAACGATAAGGTGACGTCATGGATCTAGGACTAACAGCGCTCGAATTGGCGCGTATTCAATTCGCATTCACTGTTTCATTTCACATTATCTTTCCAGCAATTTCGATTGGATTGGCAAGTTTTTTGGCTGTGCTCGAATGGCGTTGGCTTAAAACGAATGATCCTGTTTATCGAGATCTGTTTAAATTTTGGATAAAAATATTCGCACTTTCATTTGGTATGGGTGTCGTTTCAGGCGTGGTAATGAGCTATCAGTTTGGAACCAATTGGAGTGAATTTTCACGTATAGCTGGTAGTGTCACTGGACCATTGCTAACTTATGAAGTGCTCAGTGCGTTTTTCTTAGAAGCTGGTTTCCTCGGTATCATGTTGTTTGGCTGGGGGCGAGTTGGACCAAAGACGCATTTTTTTGCAACCTTAATGGTGGCAATAGGAACATGTATATCCATGTTTTGGATTCTGTCATCTAATAGCTGGATGCAAACACCTCAAGGCTTTGCATTTGAAAATGGAATAATCGTTCCTCAAGATTGGTTCGCGATTGTCTTTAACCCATCCTTTCCTTATCGATTAGCGCATATGGCACTGGCCGCTTTCTTGGTTTCAGGTTTATTGGTTGCCGCAACTGCTGCATGGCATCTACTCAAAGGACGTCGTGATGCGTTGGTGAAAAAGTCATTCTCGATGGCAATGTGGATGATCCTTGCTTTAGCTCCACTACAGATGTTCGTGGGTGATTTACATGGATTGAATACCTTAGAACATCAGCCTGCTAAATTAGCTGCAATCGAAGGTCATTGGGAAACCAATAAAGATCATGGTATGCCGTTGTATCTATTTGGTATTCCAGATATGGAAGCTGAAGAAACTAAATATGCGATTGGTATTCCAAATCTGGGTAGCCTGATCATGACACATACCCTTGATGGTGAGGTTAAAGGCTTAAAAGAATTCGCACCTGAGGATCGACCTAATTCACCCATTGTTTTTTGGAGTTTCCGAATCATGGTGGGTATGGGCATGCTCATGATCTTACTGGCTGTATTTGGTCTATGGCTACGTAAGACAGGCAAATTCTATGAGTCTAAATGGTTGCACAAGTTTGCTTTGTGGATGGGGCCTTCAGGTTTTATTGCATTATTGGCAGGCTGGTTTACCACTGAGGTGGGACGTCAACCTTGGATTATCTATGGCGTAATGCGTACGAAAGATGCGTTATCTCCTGTCTCTGCGGAACAGGTTGGGCTGACGCTGATTATTTTTGTTGTGGTGTACTGCATCGTATTTGGTATCGGTATCTTTTATATGTTGAAAATGATGGTGAAAGGACCAGAATTTATTTATTCAACACCACATTCAGATGGCGAAGTGATCCGAGCGTCTAAACGCCCGATGAGTACCATTGATAATGAACAACAACTTGAAGCATCAAACAAGGTGAATGATCAGGAGAATTTGAAATGATTGATTTATCATTGATTTGGATTGTGATCATCGCACTAGGTGTGTTGATTTATGTCGTTCTTGATGGTTTTGATTTGGGAATTGGTATTTTATTTCCATTTGTGAAAGATCGCCAAGAGCGTGATGTCATGATGAATACTGTAGCACCCGTATGGGATGGCAATGAGACTTGGATGGTACTTGGTGGAGCTGGTTTATTTGCCGCTTTTCCACTGGTTTATTCGACTGTATTGTCCGCATTATATATGCCCATTACCTTAATGGTGATCGCGCTTATATTTCGTGGAGTCGCTTTTGAGTTTCGTTTTAAGGCTAATCGGACTAAAGCACTTTGGGACCAAGCATTTATTTGGGGTTCAATTTTAGCTTCATTTTTACAAGGTGTGATTTTAGGCGCTTATATTCAAGGAATACAGACCACCAATGGTGTGTTCACGGGTGGTGGTCTGGATTGGCTCACTCCATTTTCACTCTTTACAGGTTTAGGCGTTGTTGTTTTATACGCGACACTCGGTTGCGGATGGTTAATTTTTAAAACGGATGAGCGTGTACAAGATCATATGTACCGTCTGATGCCTAAGCTTATGATCGCGTTATTTCTAATATTTGGCGCTGTCAGTATTTATACTCCCCTTGTACATGACGATATTGCACAGCGTTGGTTTAGTCAGCCACAAATGTGGTATTTCAGTCCCGTACCAATACTGGTATTGATTTTCACTTTCCTAGCGCTCAGAGCTTGTAAACGTCGTCAGGAGTTTGCGCCTTTCATCTATACATTGGCTTTGGTATTTCTTGCGTATACGGGCTTCTTAATTAGTTTATGGCCTAATATCATTCCGCCAAGTGTAACGATTTGGCAAGCTGCTGCACCTCAAAGTAGTCAATTATTTGCTCTCATTGGTGCACTCATTCTAATCCCAATTATATTGTTTTATACCGCTTTATCTTATTGGGTATTTAGAGACAAGGTTCGTGTTGGTGACGAAGGTTATCACTGAGGAGAATGATAATGAAACTGAATCAAGCAGGGTGGTTTATTGTTTTATGGCTCGGTGGTTTTTTAAGTCTATTATTGATTGCTGGTCTATTTCGATTGCTCATCCAGTGGGCGTATTAATCTAAATCTTTAGACATCAACAATTAACCCATCATCTAGGTGATGGGTTTTTAATTTAAATACTAACGACTAATCGTTGTTGATCATAATTGGGTAATAGAAACTATGATATAGGCACAATTAAGCGGATTTTAGCTTCTAAAACAACGCTTTAAAAATTTACTTAAACAATTGATTTAAGATAAAATTAGAAGAATCATCTGAATCTTTGAGAATGATGAGTGACATCGTTTCAATCACTTATGACATAACTATCGCCGTTTTAAGGAATCACGAGACTGATATTTAATTGTCGTTGTTCATGGTCTAATTACTGTGAAAAAAAGCCAGACTGGTGGAGCAATCTGGCAAAGCGTCAAGATGAGTCACCCGTGACAGGTGATGTTTGCTGAGTTCAGGCTTGAGTTGTTCCGAACTTAAGCCTGAATAAATTCAGCCACAGCCTGGTTAAACGCCTGTGGTTGTTCAACATTCGAAATGTGCGAAGCATTAATCTCAACAAGTTGACTACCCGCAATCGCTGCTTGCATAAACTGACCATCTGCCACAGTGGTCACAGGATCTTGTTGACCTGCAATAATCAATACAGGAATCGAAATCTGTTTGAGTTGTTCACGCACATCCGCCTTAGCCAAAGCTTCACAGCAGCTTGCATAACCTTCAGGGCTGCCAGCTCCTAAGTCGTTTGAAAGTTTTTCAATCACTGCTGGGTTGCTTTGGATAAAGGGATCTGTAAACCAACGACCTGCAGCCGTTGATGCAATCGGTGCTAAACCTTGTTCACGAACCAATACGGCACGATCATTCCAAGCATTTTCATTGCCAATTTTAGCGGCGGTATTACACACAATCACATGACTAAAGCGTTGAGGATGATTGATCGCTAACCATTGACCTGTCAAACCACCCATCGAAATACCACATAATGCAGCTTTTTCAACATTTAAATGGTCGAGTAAATTCACCACATCTTGACCAAGTTGATCAATGGTATATGGACCTTGAGGCGCGTCCGATGCACCATGACCACGCGTGTCATAACAAATCACATAATGAGAGCTTTTAAAAAACTCAATTTGTGATTGCCACATGCTGAAATTTGTCCCTAAAGAGTTAGAGAAAATAAGAGCAGGCTTGCTTGAATCACCAAAAGTTTGATAATTGATTTGCGCATCATTTGAAGAAAAAGTAGGCATAGAATCCCTCCCGACCTCCCTTGAGAAAAGGGAGGGGGTTTTTAATAGTTAAACACGTTCAATAATTAAAGCGATACCTTGACCCACACCGATACACATAGAGCACAATGCATATTTGCCACCAGTTGCCTCTAGTTGGTTGAGAGCAGTCGTCACCAAACGCGCACCTGATGCACCCAATGGATGACCCAGTGCAATTGCACCGCCATTTGGGTTTACACGCGCATCATCGTCGGCTAAACCTAGGTCACGTGTACACGCCAATGCTTGTGCTGCAAATGCTTCGTTCAGCTCAATCACATCCATTTGCTCTAGTGTTAAACCGGTTTGTGCTAACAGTTTTTTAATCGCAGGTGCAGGACCAAAGCCCATAATGCGAGGTTCAACCCCAACAGTGGTTGCACCAATCACTTTGGCACGAGGTTTTAAACCATATTTTTCTACAGCTGCATCAGAAGCAATCAGAATCGCAGCAGCACCATCGTTAATGCCTGATGCATTACCTGCGGTTACTGTACCGTCTGCTTTTACAACAGGTTTTAACTTGGTTAAGGCTTCTAAAGTGG
>NZ_JBWYIV010000022.1:0-18697 GCF_056779895.1 Acinetobacter sp. ANC_7553
CCATGTGAGAGTAAGTCATCGCCAGCTCATTATTCTAAACACCCCCTTCAATAGAAGGGGGTGTTTTTTTATATCAAAAAATTGAAATAAAGATATAAAAATAAAAGCCCTCATTAGAGGGCCTTGTATCAAATAGTAGATTAAAGTTGTCGTCGAGCGTGTTTTAACGCAGTTCTTAGGCCTTCCTCTAGCGTTGGATGGTAGAAAGGGTGATCTAGAATTTCATCAACAGTAAGATCACTGGAGATAGCCCAAGCGAGCAAATGTGCTAAATGTTCTGCTGAATAACAAAGAAATTCTGCTCCGAGAAGTTTACGTGAGTGTCGATCGACGTAAACCTCTACAGCCCCAATATTTTGTCCATTGACAATCGCTCGTCCTTGCTTTTCGTAGGATACGATACCTGTAACAAACTCATGATTGGCTTTACGCAGTGTGTGATAATTGGAGCCGATCCCTGCCATTTCTGGTGAGCTAAACATAATACCCAATGGGGTAAGACTTTTTTTATGACTCGATTGATGTTGATCGAGGCAATTATGAACCGCCAATTTACCTTCATAAGATGCTTCATGCTGGATAGGCGTTGCAGTAAAAGCATCACCTACGATGTAAATGGGGTAGTCACCAAGCTGTTTAGTGGTTGGATCAACAGGTAATTTCTTTAGATCAATGAATTCATCATTTATATGCTGAATATTTAACGTATCTAAATTCGTAGTACGACCAGTCGCAGATAATAGGTAATCAACTTCTATAGATTGATTGCTACCATTTTCGATAAAGTTAATTTGAACCTTATCTTCGCCTAATTTCTCAACCTGCTCGGGTAAAATCTCATATTTGATATTTAATTCTTTTGAGAATATTTCTTGAGCAAGCGTTTGTAAGTCTAGGCTAGTCAATGAACCAATTTTTTTACTGCGAGCAAAAACTGTAGTTTCCACACCTAGACGCTGCATGGCTTGTGCAAGTTCGATTGCAATGACACCGCTTCCAATTACAGCTAAACTTTTTGGTAAAGTAGGTATTTCAAAGACTTGATCAGAAGTTAAATATAAATGACCAAGTTTTTGTTGCCAATCTTGATTTACTGTTGGTCTTGAACCAACAGCGATAATGAACGATTTAGCTTGGTATTTCTTATTATTAACATTGATTGTGTTTGCATTTACAAATGTTGCACGACCTGAAATTTTGTGCGCTGTAGGCCATGAATTAACGTCCTTCAGTGTTGCTTTTGTAAATCGATCACGTAATTGCTGTAAATGTTGCATAACATCTTTAGTGTCAATTTGAGAAGAAATTTTTAGCCCAAGTTGTTCTGAAGTTCTCGCATTATACGCAAGATTAGCTGATGAAATTAGAACTTTACTCGGCATACAACCTACTCGAGCACAAGTGGTATCCCACGGACCGTCGTTCACAATAAGTATATTTTGTGTAGTTTTAATGGCTTCTTTATAAGCTGAAATACCAGCAGTACCAGCTCCAATAATAATGATATCGTACATATTGTATTGACTAAGAATGATTTGAATTCACTATATAAAAAAACCTTCGATGAAGAAGTTTTTTTTTCAATTTATTACACTTAAACCTTTAACTTTTGGTGATATCTACATTATTGAAAATTTGTATTATTTAAAACTAAGTATTTTCATGGTTGTTATTGAAATAAGATGAAAGAAAAAGGCGCTTGTGCGCCTTTAAAATGAATAAGATACATTTATCTTATAATGATGTACCTGCATGCACACCAACAGTTGGTTTTACATTCATCGATGTGCAACCGAGTAAAAGAAACGAACAACATAATGCAATACAAATTTTATTCATGAATAAGTCCTAATGAATTTGCTTTATTAAATAGTAACGTAGAACGACTACCTGACTTACATACTAAAAGTATAGGTTTAGGTAGACTATTGTAATACTTCGCAAACTCATGAACATCTGCATCTGTTATTTGACCTGAAATAACAGGTTGGTAAATCAAACTGATTTTAGACTTTTCGGCTAAAGCTCTTAATTCACTTGCAGTTGTTTCGTTACCTGATTCTTGATCAGGACGGTTAACGATCACAGACTTAAATCCCTGCTGCATTAAGGCATTGAATTTTGTAGACGTCATATGACCCGATACACTCACAGATGGATTAAGTGCTTTACTGAGCGGTTCTGATGCTGAATGACTTAGCGTTACGATACTAAAAATGAAGGTGGAAAGGATGAATCTAAACCACATCTTAGTCATCAAGCAAATCCATTTGTTTTGCTAATTGGTAGAGATTGTTAGAGCGATTTCCCGTACGACAGAACATTAATACTGGTTTTGGTAGCTCATTGAAATGATTTGCAAAAGTACGAACATCAAGCTCAGTAATTTGACCAGCAACTACAGGTTGATATACATAATCTAAGCCTTGAGCGCGTGCAGCTTCTTCAATTTGGGCACTTGTTGGCTGTTCTGGTCCGCCTTCCATATCGGGGCGATTATTAATCACAGATTTAAATCCTTTTTCAACAACTTGAACTAAATGTTCTGGCCCAATTTGACCAGCAAAACCTACATTTTCACTCATTGCGTCACTCCCAAAATAAATTAAAAGACTATGCTACTATCATAGCATCTCGCTCAGATATGAGCTTTGATCGACACAAAAAATTTAAAATAAAAATCGTATGAATACATGCATGGAGCACCTATGTACGATTACACCGTAGAGCCGCTGTACGTACAAAAAGCAAATGAGTTGATCGCTGCTGACCTTTATTTGCCTGTCAAAGTTAAAAGACCTCCTGTGCTTATTATGGCGCATGGTTTTGCAGGATTACGTCAATTCAAATTAATCCAATATGCGCAACGTTTTGCTCAATCAGGTTTTGCAGTTGTACTCTTTGACTATCGTTGTTGGGGAGGAAGTACGGGTAAACCACGAGAAATGGTCTCTATCCGTCAGCAGCTAGAAGATTGGTATGCTGTGATTGCGCATATCAAATTATTCCCTTTGGTTGATGGACACCACCTTTTCTTATGGGGAACGGGTCTGAGTGGCGGATATGTTCTAAAACTTGCATCTGAGTTAAATGGGATTCGGGCTGCAATAGCGCAAGTACCCTTTGTGGACGGAAATGCCAGCAGTAAAATTTATCCAATTCAACATATGGCGCAGGCTTTAAAGTTATCGAGTCAGGATTTAATGGCAGCCAAAGTAGGACGTGTTGGAAAAACAATGCCTGTCGTTCATCCTTATGCATTAAGTTTTTACCCGAGTCAGGATAGTTATCAAGGGTATATGTCGATCGTTGATTCAAACTATTATTGGAGCGGTGAGGTGCCTGCAAGAGCTATGTTAGACGTCATACGATTTCGACCGATTACTACGGCAAGAAGTATTAAAATTCCTGTGTTATTTATAGCTGCCAAGAAAGATGCAGTTATTCCCATAGAGATTAGTCGTGAAACTGCAACCAATATGGCACCTTATGTGGAATACCATGAGTGGAATATGACACATTTTGATATTTATCAAGCAAATTGGATGGAAAGCGCAATCAAGCTTCAATTAGAATTCTTAGATCAAAATAGAGGAGTAAACTCATGATTGTTGTTTGTCCATCTTGTGGCGCAAAAAATCGTGTACCTGAAGATAAAATCCAATCTCAGCCGAATTGTGGTCAATGTCATGAGCATTTGATTCCGCTTGCCCCTATTGAGCTGAATGAGCAAAACTTTAGTAACTTTATTACCAACAGTGATTTACCAGTATTGATTGATCTTTGGGCAGAATGGTGCGGGCCTTGTAAAATGATGGCACCGCATTTTGCTGAAGTAGCCAAATCAAATCCGCATGTGGTTTTTGCGAAGATAGATACTGAAGCGAATCCGCGCTTAAGTGCTGCCTTTAATGTTCGTAGTATTCCAACGTTGGTATTGATGAATAAAACGAATGAAATTGCTAGAATAAGTGGTGCATTACGTGCAAATCAATTACGAGATTGGTTAAATCAGCAATTAAATGCTTAACCAATAGGCCAATATTTGGAGTGACTGTGTCAGATTCTCAACTTAAGCCAGAAGGTACATTATCCCTTCAAACCATTGCTATGCCTGCAGATACCAACTGGAGTGGGGATGTTTTTGGTGGTTGGATTGTTTCACAAATGGATTTGGCTGGAGCTATTCATGCAGAGCGTTATACAAAAGGTCGCTGTGCAACCATTGCAATTAATCAAATGACATTCCTTGTGCCTGTTAAGGTGGGTGATGTCATTAGTTGTTATACTAAAATTTTAAAGCTCGGAAATACCTCAATTCAAATGCAAATTGAAGTATGGGATAGTCACGACTCTTCACGTCCAGCGAAAAGAGTGACAGAAGGTGTTTTCACTTTTGTTGCGGTGGATGTGAAAGGGGCAAAACGCCAGATTCCAGATGATGTTAAACAAAAGTTTCAAGAATCTCTAAGCATCTAATCACAAAAAATCCCAACATCGTTGGGATTTTTTATTAGGGAAACTTTTTTAGGATCAATATGATCATGAGCTTTATTGCTTAAGTTGAGATTTTGCAATCCAAGCCCAGAGCATTTCACATTGAATTGGCTCTTCGCCAGATTCATCTGTCACGATCACTTTGACAAGGGTCTCACCTTTTTCAGACTCTTGCATCTGTTTTTGTTGATCATCAGTCAATGTAGCGACTGCGGTCATCGCACCTTTAGATGGGCGTTTGAAATCTACTTTTAAACTTTTTATTAATACAATTGAGGTATCGGGTACATTCATGCCGGTAACAAAGCCTGTAGCTGTTTCAGCGATCAGCGCCATTGCGCATGCATGCACTTGACCAATATGATTTTGCATTGCTTTATGGTTTTCGATTTTAACGACAACTTTAGCATGACTAACTTCAAGATAACGTAATTTGGCAGTTCCCACCATTGGAACGACACGGCCAAAAGCTTTGCTCCATAAAGTACTACGGATACCTTGTGGAAACTTAGATGTCGCTTTTACTAACTTAGATAAACGATTGCCTTTTGCCATGATCAGTTCCTATGATGGAGCAAAGAGATTAGTCTTTGAAGTTGTTAAATTGAAGTGGGATACCGAATTGTTGTTCTTTTAAGAACGCCATAACTTGTTGTAAAGTATCGCGCTTCTTGTCAGTGACTCGGATTTTATCGCCCTGAATAGAAGATTGCACTTTGATACCACTTTCTTTAATGGCTTTATTAATTTTTTTTGCTGTATCAGAGTCAAGACCGTCTTTAAGTTTAATCACTTGAATGACATTTTTGCCAGATGCTGTCATTTTTTGCGGATCTAGTGCTTGAACGTCGACCTTGCGTTTATAAAAGTGATTTTCCAGCATGTTGTAAACTTGCTCACATTGGAAGTCACTTTCAGTCGAGATCTTAATTTCTTTATTTTTTTCGTTTAATTCGATCGAAACGTCTTGACCACGGAAGTCGAAACGCGTTCCGATTTCCTTTTGTGTGTTTTGAACTGCATGATTTACTTCAAAAATCTCTAATTCTGAAACAATATCGAAAGATGGCATAGTTTAGACCTTTACAAATAGAAAGAATATCTGAGATGCTAGGGATGTTTTCTTCATTTGCCAAGTGTTGTTTACATCAAAGGAGTGCGCAATGATCCGTAAACAAGAAATTACAACATTTGAGTTCCCAGCTGACGCGATTATCTGGGATGTACGTGATACAAGTGCTTATGCTGAAGCACATGTGAAAGGAGCGGTGAACCAACCGATTTCCACACTTTCAGCAGATAGCCTGACTCAAGTTGCAGCGGATCAACCGATTTACATTTTATGTGGCGGCGGAAGTAAAGCACCACGTGCTGCAGAACTATTAGAGGGCTTTGATAGTTCACGTGAATATGTGGTCTTAATGGGTGGTACTCGTGCTGCTCGTGAGGCAGGATTACCTTTAGAGCAAGGTTAATCATGGTTGAAAAAAAGCGCCTTATGGCGCTTTTTTAGTTTCAATAAATCATGATGATTGAGTTTTAGCCTGAAAATATGGCTTCTTTATTCTTACTTTCTTTCTAAATCGATGAACATTGAGTTTATTGAGTAAAGTTTCAGATACAGGGCATGCTGTTTTTAAGATTTGAGCCACTAGAATTTCAGCACACAAAGGAGCAAATAAAAAGCCTTTAGAGCCCAAACCTGAGAGTGTATAAATCTCAGTATCAGATTCAACCTGACCTAGAAGCGGAAAATAATCCTGACTTTGTGCACGAACAGAAGCTCTACCATGCCAAGAATGATGGTCAGGAAATTGTGACGCAATATCTGGTGCGAGATCTGCAAGTAACCTGAAGTTATGTTCATGATCTTCCTCAAGAACATCTTGATCATCTCGATTAGGGTAAAAAGAAGCACCTAAAATGATTTGATGATCATTTAAAGGCATACAGTAGCCACCATAGCTATATGCTTCATGTTTCTTGAACTGTGAAGATGAAACATGATTAAACCAGCTAACTTGACCACGTATCGGTTTTAAAATAGGAAAGTCATCAAAGAGATTCATACTTTCACGGGCACAACAAATAATCACATGGTCAAATTGATATTGTTGTCCAACATGATCTGTTATACCGACTTGATGATTGGCAAGTAGATGCCACGATTTGATTGTCGCTTGCTGAAATTCGATCAGTTCATTCGATAATATTTCTTTAGCCAAATCATGCGGTCTGATTGTTCCAGCCTGTTTCAGGGTGAGGAATGCTTGGTTGAACAGGCTGTTTTCAGCGGCAGAATTTGCTTCGAGTATGTTTTCTGGATATTGATTTGCAAGATCGAGAAGTTCATCAGCGTGTTTAAGAGGGATTTGATGGACTTGCGCGGCGTCAAAGGCTTCAAATTTTGAATAATGGTTCATCGCATGTTGCCATGCTAATGTCATTAAATGATCGGCACTTTGTTCAATAGGACAGAGTTTGGGATTCAATAAAGCCAGAGGATTTCCTGATGCGCCACTTAATGGCTCATGGTGGTCAAATAGGCGGACGCGGTGACCTCTTAATGCAAAGGCATAGGCACAACTTAAACCCGCAATTCCAGCGCCTACAATGCCTATACAGCGTTGAGAACTTGAGTGTGGTTTGTATTGGTAATCTTCGGGAGAGAGCTCACTTTTTTCAGCCTCTTCGTCTAAAGGCAGTAAAACTCCCTTTAGCATTTCACGTTTGTGTCCGAAACCTTTGGGGCGTGTAATTTTCACGCCATGTTTTTTTAATCCTCTTTTGAGGATGCCAGCAACACTGAAAGAGGCAAAAGTGGTTCCAATATCCGATAGTCGAATAATTTGATTCAGAACTTGTTCTTCCCACATATCAGGATTGCAGGCAGGAGCGAATCCATCTAAAAACCATGCATTGACAGTGCTAGTTTTGGCAATGACTGGAAAAACATCATGTGCATCACCTAACCAAATATCAATACTAAAACGCTCATCTGGAAAATGAAGGCGGTGGCATCCTGCAATTGGCAGTGGATATTGGGCAATGAGTTGATCTGATAAATGTTTCAGTTCAGGCCAAGCATTTAAAGCTCGGATCAGATCAGTCTTGCTCAATGGAAATTTTTCTACCGTAATGACATGCAGTTGACTATGATTATTTGGACGAATTGATTGCCAAAGTTGCCAAAGGGTGAGGATATTTAAACCCGTGCCGAAGCCAGTTTCTCCGACTGTGAAATGTTCAAATGGTTTTAAGTCCGATAGGCGTTCATGTAGATCATTACCATTGATAAAGACATGACGCGTTTCAAGAAGGCCATTGGCTTTTGAAAAATAAACATCACCGAAAACTTTAGAAACTGGAATATCAATTCCATCAACGAGTTGCCAATCGAGATCAGCAGTTTGAATGGCCTGAGTCAAAATTTGAAACCTTTGAAAAGCGTGTCAGTGGTTTACCACTGACGACGTCGTTTTGTATAGATGTAACTGGCAATAATAAAGCCGACAAAAATACCGACAGCCATTGTTGCTGCACCGTACAAAAACATTTGAGCACTACGTTCACTTTGAAGCACCTGAATTTGTACACCTAAATTATCATTTTTTAGTTGTAATTCTTGATTCTGTGCTAAAGCTTCTAGGTTTGCTTTTTCAAGCTGTTGGAGACGTGTTGCTTGGTCTTTGACTAAAGCCTTTACTTTTGCCTCTTGAAGCGCTTTATTTCGTGCAATTTGTTCAGCTGTAAGTGGCTTTGCAGGCGTAGCTGTTGCTGGCTGAGACTGTGCAGCTGGATTCGCTGGTGCAGCAGTAGTTGCTGCGGGTTCAGCCCAAGCTGAAGATACCAATGCAAAACTGATGAAAAGAGCAGAGCGTGTCAAATTCATCATCTTATTCATGTGGTAATGCTTTATTAAAAGGTTTTACGTCAATGCTGGCATAAATACCTTCTTTTAAAAAAGGCTCATCTGCTAACCATTCATCTAACGCTTCACGGCTTTCAAAATCTAAAATAAGGGTGCTGCCATAAAATCCAGCTTGTGGGTTATTACGATCTTTTGGCATCGCGCCAGCGACGATTACGCGACCTTCCTCAGCCAGTTTTTCAAGGCGTGCAAGGTGTTGTGGGCGTGTTGCTAAGCGTTTTTCAACAGTACCTTCTTGGTCGGTACACGTCACTACAAATAAGGGCATGGCGAAATCTCTATATCCTCTTTCAACACGATTATTCTTCTGCAGATTTAAAGTGTTTTCGTAAAATGATGAATTGAATAATGATAAATGAAAACATCACAATCATGTCACCAAAAGCAGTAAATTCACCCCAATATTTTCCATCCATGAACACGAAAGCAAAGAAAATATGCAATGATGCCATACCAACAAACATCGCGGCCCAAGCATAGTTTAAATTTTTCCATCCCTGCGGTGTTAAATTTAAAATAGGACCAAATAAGCGTTGAATGAGAGGTTTGCGGTCTTTACCAAAATAAGGTGAAATTAAGAAAGCACCAGCAAATACAAAATTCAAGATCGCTGCTTTGAGACGAATATAAAAATCATCACTCAACATGAGAGTAATCCCACCAAAAATCACCGTCATAAATAAAACAATCCATTGTTGTTTATCGAGATGAAATTTTTGGCGGACAAATAATGCGCCGTAGACCACGAGCATAGAAATGATTAAGCCCGTTGTAGCAACGAGAATATGGTTATTATCGACGCCACCTGCAGAGCCGATCCATTGCAGTAAAGGGTGATTGTTATCTTTGGGATCGACAGTTTTGTAAAGCCAAAAGAAAATTATGAGTGGCACAAAGTCTAAAAGTGCTTTCATGTTAAAGTATCTATGCAGTTCAGGTGGATGGATTAGTATAAAAGATGCAAGGCGTAGATTTACACACACATAGTAATATTTCTGATGGAACTTTGTCGCCAGAGTTACTGGTTCAAGCTGCGCTCGAAAAAGGGATACATACCCTTGCACTGACTGACCACGATAGCATGGATGGTTTGGTTTTGGCTGAAAAAGTTGCAAAAAATCAACCAATTCAAATTATTTCAGGTGTGGAAATTTCAAGTCAGTGGTCTAGACCTTCGACCAAAAAAAGTTATGGTGTGCATGTGGTCGCACTGAATATGCAATCACCTGATCCTTTGCATAAGCTACTAGAACAACAAAAGATGATTCGAGCTGAACGTGCTCAACTCATCTGTGAATTGTTGAAGCCTCTTGTTGGAGAGGATATTTACGCGGATGTGGTTGCGAAGGTCGAGGGTATACCTGATCGTGTGACACGAACCCATATTGCGAAGACGCTGGTCGAGAAGGGTTATGTTTCACGTCCGCAACAAGCTTTTGACAAATATATCAAAGAAGGTAAAAAAGCTTATGTTCAGTTTGAAGGACTTGGTCTGGAGGAAACAATACGTGTAATTCATGAGGCTCAAGGGTTTGCTGTTTTGGCACATCCTACCCGTTATGATTTATCTGCGACCAACATTCGTTATTTAATTGAAATATTTGCACGTTACGGAGGCGACGCAGTTGAGTTGCCACCTGCGATTGAGCCTACCTCGACGCGACAAATGGTAGACCGAATGATTGCCGAATTTGGGCTTAAAGTATCAGTTGGAAGTGATTTTCATGGAGATAATATGCCATGGATAAAATTGGGGAATATCCCTCAAGTGAAAGAGGGGCAGGTTGGCATCTGGGAAAGTTTTATTGTATAGAAATTCTCTTATAACAACGGATAAGAGAATTTTAGGCGTTGATAAGACATTAAGTTGTCATGAATCAAAGTAAGTTGTGATCTTGAGCTTGGATTGGTGGAGGAGTTGGTTTTCCTAAAGTCCCGAGTAGTTCAATCTCGATTGTACGAACCATGGCATCGAGTGGAAGATCATTACTTTGCGTACCAAAAGGCTCTTCTATTTCAGAGCTGAGCGCATCAAGCCCCAAAAACGTATATGCTAAAATACCGACTAAAAGTGGCGTCGCCAAACCGAGCACCGAGCCTAAACTAAATGGAAGCATAAAACAGAAAAAATAAACGGTACGGTTTAAGAGTACTGAATAAGCATAAGGTAAAGGAGTTGTAGCAATACGATCACAGCCTGTTTGAACCAAACTTAATTCAGTTACATGTTGGTTCATTTGTGTATAAATAATGTCTGAAATTTCGCCTTCTTTCAGTGACTGCATCAACTCCCATTGAATCAAACTTAATGTGTATTGTGGTGCATTGGCTTGCTGGTAAAGCTGAGTTAAAGCTTGTGGGCTCATGCCACTGGTTTGATGCAAAGCATCGGGACTGACTGTTTGATGACGAAGACGGTCACGCAGTACGTTAGCAAAAACAATCATATGCTGAATTACACGTTCACGACGACCTTGCGGCAAGATCCGGCAATCTCGATCGAAATGTCGAGCATTGGCGATTAAGCTCCCCCATAATTTACGCGCTTCCCACCAACGGTCATAACACGCCGAATTTTTGAAACCTAAAAAAATCGACAATACTACTCCGATCAGTGTAAACCCAACCAAAGGAATTTCAGGGAATCTATAGAGATTTATATATTCAATTCCCCCCACGATTGCTGAAATCAGCATAACGATTCCAAGTGGAGGTAATACCTTCGGTAAGATGGTTCCACGCCATGAAAATAATAGTTTTAGCGTATCGGTTTGATCACGAACAATCATGTAAATCAATCTTTCATTTTTCTATGATCTTCACTAGTTCAGCGAGTATTGTCAATGATAAAAAATGGAAACTTCGAGCAATTTTATTCTGTAATTTATAGACTTATTCTCGGATCAGTTGGTGCTCCATAAAAGAGTAGCTGCCTTCGGTGGAAATGATGACATGATCGAGTAATTTAACCTCAATTAAATTACAAGCTCTACTTAAAGATTTCGTCAAATTGATATCGTCAATTGAGGGCTGAGGAATTCCTAAAGGATGATTATGTGCAATAATCACAGCACTCGCCTGAGTGTGGATGATATGTCGAATAAACTGATTAATTGAAACTGCACAGTGGTTAGTAGAACCAAAGAATAATTTTTTAAAATTAATTTTTCTGAGCCTTGCATCTAAACAGAGTACCGCGAAAATCTCTTGAGATTCGCCAATAAGTTCATAACGAAGATAATCTTGAATTAAATCAGAGCGACTTAAATCAATTTGTTGGTTCAATTGATGTTGCAAGTAACGCCGTCCAAGCTCTTTTACAGCCATCAATTGAGAGTATTTAGTGTCTCCCATGCCATGGAACATGCGAATTTCGTCTATCGATGCATCAAACACTGCATTTAAGCTTCCAAAATGTTGCAACATCAATCTTGCTAATTCGACTGCAGAGTGTTGTTGAGATCCTGATCTTAAAAAGATGGCGAGCAGTTCTGCATCAGAGAGGCTATGAGCACCTTGGCGGAGTAATCTTTCTCTCGGTCGTTCTTGTTCGGGCCATTGTTTGATCGAATTATTCATTATTATTCACTGTTTTAAATTATTTTAACTTTTGAATATTCACCAAGGTATATCTTGGGTGGCAGAATATTTAATGCTATTGTGAGCGCCACTGCAATAAAAAGGTGACGTGATCTTGAGTTTTGATCTTAGTGTGTTCTCCAATAAAAATATTATTCTTGCTGTTACTGGTGGTATCGCTGCTTATAAAAGTGCCATCTTAGTACGCCGACTTAAAGATTACGGATTTAATGTCCGAGTTGTAATGACTCAAGGTGCCCAAGCTTTTATTACGCCGCTTACCTTTCAAGCATTGTCGGGTAATCCAGTGCATACTGAACTTCTAAATACAGAAGCTGAAGCTGGAATGGGGCATATCGAATTAGCACGATGGGCGGATTTGGTGCTTGTCGCTCCTGCCAGTTGTGACAGTATTGCTAAATTTGCTTGCGGACTAGCGGATGATTTACTCAGTACACTCTATTTGGCAACAAAAGCACCTGTTTGGATCGCGCCTGCCATGAATCAACAAATGTGGGCGGCTAAAGCAACACAGCGCAATTTGAGTACTTTGGTCGATGATGGTGTGCATGTCATTATGCCTGAGGCGGGTTCTCAAGCGTGTGGCGATGTTGGATTAGGACGTATGCCTGAGCCTGAAGATTTAGCTGAACAGGTACGAGAATATTTCCATAAAGCGCAGCGTGCAATTGCAGAAAAATTTGGCTTGCTGGCGGGTAAAAAAGTGACGATTACCGCAGGTCCAACTCGAGAGGCAATTGATCCAGTGCGTTATATTTCAAACCACAGCACTGGAAAAATGGGGTTTGCTATTGCTGCTGCATGTTATTCAGCAGGTGCTGAGGTGACACTGATCGCGGGTCCTGTCAGTTTAGATACACCGAATGGGGTGAAGCGTTTAAATGTATCTTCAGCGAGACAGATGCTTGACTTAAGTATGAATCAGTTGGAAACAGGATGTGATGTATTTATTGCGACAGCTGCCGTAGCGGATTATCGTGTTGCAGAAGTTGCGGAACATAAAATCAAAAAAGCTGGTGATGAGTTAGCTGTCTCTCTTGTTAAAAATCCTGATATCGTGGCGACGATAGCTTTGCAAGACAAACGTCCATTTATGGTCGGTTTTGCAGCTGAAACGCGTAATGTCGAAGAATATGCCGCAGGTAAATTGGTGGCTAAGAAACTAGATATGATCGCATGCAATGATGTTTCAAGAGCGGATATTGGTTTTGCTTCAGATGAAAATGCGATGACCGTGTTTTTTGCTGAACAATATGAAATGGAAAAACGTGATCTTGAAAAAGCTTCAAAGCAAGAAATTGCACAGCAATTAGTTGAAGCTATTCATGATGCATTACATCAAGAAAAACGACCTGTTTAAATGTAGGATATAAAAAAGACCGCAAATGCGGTCTTTTTTATAAGGGTAAACTTAATCAGACGATTAAGCTTGACCTTCAGCAGCGGCAGCTTGAGCGCGTTGCATGTTTGCCTCAAACTCAGCATCGAAGTTAATCGGTGTAAGAAGTAATTGAGGGAAGCTACCTTTAGTTACAAGATCGTTCACCGCTTCACGAAGGAATGGGAACAAAATATTAGGGCAATAAGCACCAAGAATGTACGGAAGACGTTCATCTTCAACGCCATCAATCAAGAAAATTCCTGATTGTGTTACGTCTACGATAAATGCAGTTTCACCTGCATTCGCAGCTTGTACAACCACTTTTAAAGAAACTTCAAAATGAGTTGGATCTACTTTTTCAGCTGATGAAGAAAGATTGATGTTTAACTCAGGTTGCCATTCTTTTGTAAAAACCGCAGCACCAGGAACTTCAAAAGAAATGTCTTTTGTATAAATACGTTCTAATGCTAATTGTGGTTGAACTTGTTGTTCTTCACTCATTCTTAATTCCTTAGATTTAGTGATTATGCCAATAATTCGTCTAGTTTACCTTCACGCTCTAAAGCATAAAGTTGGTCGAAACCACCGATGAATTGATCTTTAATGAAAATTTGTGGCACTGTGCGGTGGTTGGTTTTTTGCATTAACTCAACACGAACCTCAGGTGCTTCTTTTGATAAATTAATTTCTTTGTACTCAATGCCTTTACGTTCAAGGAGTTGCTTTGCACGTACGCAATAAGGACACATCGTTGTTGAATATACAGTCACTTGAGCTGTCATTTTACAAACTCCTTAAGCTTTTTTGCTTTTTACTAAAGGTAAGCCTTGAGCTTTCCAGTTGCTGATACCACCGTCTAAACGATAACTATCTGCATGACCGACTTGTTGTAGAGCAGAGCCTGCAACTTGGCCTAAATTACAAATGAATACCAATGGACGGTCCGCAGCTTTTAATTCTTCAACATTTGCAGCAATTTGACTATATGGAATATTACGACTACCGCTAATATGACCTTCACGGAAATCTTTAGCATCGCGCAAATCAATCAGCATCGCATTTTTAGCTTTCACTAAAATTCCGAGCGATTGTGGCGAAATTTTACGACCACTACGTTGTCCTTCAAAAACGAAAAACAAAACAATAAGGGCCCCTAAAATTGCAAATAAAAAGGGGTGATTCCCCATAAATTCGAACCAACGTTCCACAAATCACCTAATGACTAATTAAAAACTGCGTTGAGTATAACGTATATATATGGTGATCAAAATCACCGCTTCAAGGGTGCACTTAAAGAAAACTAATTTTTTTGTTGCGCCTCAGTAATCTCATCAATTAGACGTAGATAACTTTCTAAACGTCTTTGTAAAATATCACCATTTTTGACACCTTCTTTAAGCGCACATTGCTTTTCGTGCGTATGGGTGCAATTGCGATACTGACAATGTCCTAAGAGTGCAGAAATTTCAGGAAAGCCACCATCGATTTTCTCATGATCTAAATGCCATAAGCCAAATTCACGAATACCTGGGGAATCGATTAAAGCACCATTTTCACCAAAACGAATTAAACGTGTTGAGGTCGTAGTATGTTGACCGAGTGCGGAGTTTTCTGAAATGACATTGGTTTTTTGATCAGCATCAGGAATGATGGCATTAATAAGTGTACTTTTCCCAACACCTGATTGACCTACAAATGCAACAGTTTGGTTGTCAATACGTTGAATCAACCCATCTAAATTACCATTGGATTGGGTCAGGATGAAATCATAACCAAGTTGACGATATTCTTCTGCTAACAGCAAAATTGGATCATTTTCTTTCAGTAAATCACATTTGTTTAATACTAATAAAGCTGGAATATTGGCATCTTCACATGCAACCAAATAACGATCGATTAGGGTTGGTGCAGGTTCTGGTAACGGTGCAATCACAATGACGATCAGGCTGATATTTGCAGCTACTGGTTTTACTTTGTGATAACGATCTGGGCGAGTCAACAAGGATTGTCGCGGTTGAATCGCTGTGATAATGCCTAAGCCAGTATTTGGATCTGCTTGCCATTTTACGCGATCACCTGTAACCAATAATTCTAAATTGGTACGGGTATGACAACGCCAAACGCTATTCAGCTCAATAGGTTTCCAAAAAGGTTCTGGCTCACCTTCTTTGGTATCTGGTTTTATTGGATGTTGATCAGGCAAGGAGAGGGCTTGTACTTCGAGTTGTCGACCATAGTGTTGGACGACTAAGCCTTCTAAGTCGTGAGACGTGTCGATTTCTTCTTGACGTGTTTGATGTTGTTTCTGAATACGACGTTGTTGTTGCTCTGTCAAACGACGCTTACGAATTAAAGCCATTCATAACCTAAAAAAACCTTGAAATTTAGATGGCAAAAATAGCATGATGAGCCATGGATTTACAGCCAAGATCGGAATAATTTGCTACTATCCATCTTTAATTTAGCCCAATAAGATTGCACTTTATGAGCAGCACCCCAGATACCCGCTTAATTTGGATCGACCTTGAAATGACAGGGTTAGATACAGACAACGATCAAATTATTGAAATTGCAACGATTATTACGGATGATCATTTAAATATTCTTGCTGAAGGCCCAGTGTTAGCTGTACATCAGTCAGATATTATTTTAAATGCGATGGATGAATGGAATACACGTCAGCACGGGCAATCTGGACTTATTGAACGCGTACGCCGTAGTAAGCTAACTGCGCAAGATGCTGAGCAACAAACACTTGAATTCTTAAAAAAATGGGTCAATCCAAAATCATCTCCAATGTGTGGAAACTCAATTTGCCAAGATCGCCGTTTCTTACATCGTTTAATGCCAGAGCTTGAGCAGTTCTTCCATTACCGTAATTTGGATGTGTCTTCTGTTAAAGAGTTAGCAAAACGCTGGCGCCCAGAAATTATGAGTGGTTTAAAGAAAAATGCTTCTCATCTTGCGATGGATGATATTCGTGACTCAATTGCTGAATTGAAGTATTACCGTCAATATTTTTTCATCTCAAATAATTAAAGAGATCAGTTGCATTTTTAGAAAAGGGGCTGAGGCCTCTTTTTTTATAGATTTTATAAATGATCGAAAGAACAAAGTATTAATTAAAATGTTTAAAAGTTGATAGCAAAAAATAAACTGACTTTTATGCTGATAGATCTCAGAATAGTGAAAATTTAAGAATGATAACAGAGACTAAGTTATGCAAAGTAGTAATCCGATTTTAACCCGTGTAGAGACTGTATCCAATTATCAACAACCCATGACCATTCAAGGCGCGATTCAGAAATCTGTTGTATTAACTGTGATTTCGGCAGCGGTGGGTATCGCGCTGTTTATTTATAGTTTTATGACTTTAAATGTATCACTCGCCTATGCTAGTGCGATGGTGGGGGCGATTGGTGGATTCATTCTGGCACTCATTACTACTTTTAAGCCGAATACTGCTCGAACTTTGGCTATTCCATATGCTTTATTTCAAGGTGCATTTTTAGGGGGGATTTCAGTCATATTTCAACTGAAATATCCTGGTGTTCCTTTAAAGGCTTTGCTCGCAACATTTGTCACGACTTTGGTGATGTTCACGCTTTATCGTTTTCAAATTATTCGTGCGACTGAGAAATTTAAAGCGGTTGTGTTGTCAGCCACCATTGCGATTGCGATTGTATTTGTTCTCCAATTTATTATGAGTCTAGCTTTTGGTTCGAGCATTCCATATATATTTGATAATAATTGGCTAGGTTTAGGATTTGCAGCTTTTGTGGCCATTATTGCATCATTAAATCTAATTTTAGATTTCGACTTGATTGAAAATGCCGCAGCTCAATACGCGCCTAAAGCGATGGAATGGTTATGCGGTATTGCCTTGTTAGCCACTTTAGTTTGGATGTATTTCTCTTTTTTGCGTTTAATTGGTCTACTGTCTAGTAATGACTAATGCAGTTCAGCTAAGGCGTGTAAAAAGATCAGACTGATGTCTGATCTTTTTTTAGCGTCTAATTCGGTTTAACAATTTTTTGAAAAAAGATGCATTATGCAATTTCGTAAATGCTCTAGACTTGGCATCATGCATGAAAATTAATTTGAGTGAGAGTCACATGGCACAAGGACTATTAGCAGGTAAACGTTTTTTAATCGCGGGTGTTGCGAGTAAATTGTCGATTGCATTCGGTGTTGCAGAAGCTCTACACCGTGAAGGTGCAGAATTGGCATTTACCTATCCTAATGAAAAAATGAAGAAGCGTGTTGATGACTTTGCTGAACAGTTTGGTTCAAAACTAGTTTTTCCATGTGATGTTGCTGTTGATGCTGAAATCGAACAGGCATTTGCTGAATTAGCAAAACATTGGGATGGTTTGGATGGCGTAGTGCATTCAATTGGTTTTGCACCAGCACATACTTTAGATGGTGATTTTACTGAAGTTACTGATCGTGAAGGTTTTAAAATCGCGCATGACATCAGTGCCTATAGCTTTATTGCCATGGCTCGTGCGGCAAAACCACTTTTAACTGCTCGTCAGGGCTGTTTGCTCACACTCACTTATCAAGGTTCAGAGCGTGTGATGCCAAACTATAATGTTATGGGATTGGCGAAAGCATCTTTAGAGGCTGGCGTTCGTTACTTGGCTTCAAGTTTGGGTGCTGAAGGAATTCGTGTAAATGCGATTTCAGCTGGTCCAATTCGTACGCTTGCGGCTTCAGGTATTAAGTCTTTCCGTAAGATGCTTGATCTGAATGAAAAGGTTGCACCTTTAAAACGTAATGTCACGATTGAAGATGTAGGTAATGCGGCATTATTCTTATGTTCACCATGGGCAAATGGTATTACTGGCGAGATTTTATATGTAGATGCTGGTTACAATACGGTTGGTATGAGTGCAGATTTAATGCTAACAGAATAAATCTCATCTTAATAAGAAATAAAAATCGGCAATTTATTGCCGATTTTTTTACATTTTTTAAAGTTCATTTATGTAACCAAGACTAGGTAAATCGTATTTTTTTTGATTAAATATTAAGAAATTCTTTAGCCTTATTAAATTATAAAAGACAGATAATAACCATGCTTGCCAACATCTTTTCGGCATTGGAACAGCTCGGCCTAACCGCCCAAAACAGAGCCCTCCACATCCAATTCAGTCATTCACAACTGAATAGCCAAGTCTTCCTCCAACGCATCGATGGCAGCCATGTCCTTAACGAAGGCGTGCAAGCAGAACTCATCTGTCTCTCGACCAATGCCTTAATTCCACTCAAACAATTCATCGGCA
>NZ_JBWYIV010000023.1:0-17693 GCF_056779895.1 Acinetobacter sp. ANC_7553
ACTCATTCTCAAAACCTAGATCCAACCTATTCAGCTAAATCCTTGTTTTTCAACAAGTTTTAATCAACATCACCGCCGATGGATGTGCATTATAGGCTATTTATTTTCTTACGCAACTACTTTTTCAATTTTTTCTATTTGTTTGTATAGTTAATAAACCAATGACAGATTAACTATATGTTTTTTATATACAATTTTTATTTGTATAAACCTTTAACTCTTGTCACTGTCTAAATAAGACAAAATCATTGCACTTAATTCCCGCTTAAGCTGTTGTTCTGAAATAAGAAAATCATTATTGCTTACAAACCTCATCATTGTGAACAAGGTACTATTAATAATCACAAAAGATTTATGCTTGAGTGTTTCAAAGTCCCAATGACGATAAAAACGATTGAATACATATAAACCAACTTCAAAAAAATGCTTTTCTAAAACCTTTGCTGCTTCTGAATTATTGTAGCCATGCCAATGTTTCAGGACTTCAAAGAAGAAACCATTATCTTCTCTCATTACATCAAATCCGAATTGAAGACTAACATCGACTAAGGTTTTTAAATCCATTTCTTCTTGATTCATCGCCAGCGCTTTAAGTGACAAACCTAAGTTTTCACTCTTACGGCGTAACAATTCTAAAATTATCTGATCTTTATTTTCGAAATATTGATAGATAGAGCCTACGCTCACCCCTGATTTTTCAGATATTTTTGGCGTAGTGACTTGATCTAGGCCCATTTCAGAAATGCATATCAGAGTCGCTTCCAAAATACTATCGACTACCAGCTTTGCTCTTTGTTGTTGGGGTCTTTTTCTCATAGCTGCCATTCTAATAATGCGAATTGAATGCGAATAAATATTCATATTAATCTTTGATCAAACAATAACCAGATTAATTACACCATGTCAAATTTAAGCATTCCAAAACGTATGGCTTCATATGAGCGAATGAAGCGTAGCGATCTATTGTCTAAGCTTCTACATAAAATGACCGATCAAAACTTCATTCCAACTTATGCTGAATATTTAGAGTTAAATGAAAGTTTACATACGGGTGATGTGCCGATGGATCGCTTAATGGATTGGGTGATGACCAATCCACGCGAAAATCGAAAGCTTTTTGAAACGGCGTTATATCAAGGCTTAGATGCTCTTCCCAAACCAGTCCCTGAAATCAAAGCATTCTTTGATCTCGTGGAACAACAGCCTGTTTGGTTCGATCAAGAAAAAATTGATCGTGCAATTCAATTCACGCATCGTTTAGGCGCAAATGTCACTTTTATTATGCGTGATCTCGCGCTAATGACTGGATATCAATACCCTGGCTTTAATCAACCTTTGATTTTAACAGGTGCTCTAAGCAAATATGCAGGCAAGCGCTTAGCAGAAACGCATAAATGGTGGCTAGATGTTACTAAGCCGAATGGATTTCAACGCTTTAATGATGGCTTTACTTCAACATTTTTTGTGCGTTTCATCCATTCTTTAGTTCGCTACCATCTAAAAAAATCCAAAGATTGGGACTGGGATATTTGGGGAATGCCGATTAACCAATATGATCAGGCAATGACAAATATTGCTTTCAGCGGTGTGATGCTTTTAGGTATTCGAGCAATCGGTATTTTTCCAACTAAAACTGAAGTCGATGCGATTATGCATTTTTGGAAATATACAGGCTGGTTAATGGGTGTTGACGAACAATGGCTGATTGATAAAGAGTCTGAAGGCTGGAAATTATTGCAATGGATGAATTATGCTCATCCTCAAGTGGATGAAAGTAGTCGTCAGCTTGCAGTAAGCCTATCCAAAGAACCATTTGAACGCGAATATAAACATTTTAAACGTTTCATGCAGAAGAAAGCCTACCAGAATCACTTAGATGTTACCCAAATCTTTATGGGCCGTAAAAAAATGAAAAATTTAGGGCTTAAGCCTCGAATACTGCCGTGGTATCCACTGTATCTACTGACCAAAAATACTGTGATTTATGCTGGCGCAAAAAAAATACCAAAGCTTGATCTTTATTTACAGCGTAAAGGGCGATCACAACAAGAACAAGCTCTCGATTTATATCAAAATGCAGGAAAACAGCTGGCAAGTATGCATCAATAAATAAAAAACCGAGCTAAGGCTCGGTTTTTTGCATGTATATTTTTAAGCCATTTTTAATGTTGCCTCTTGCTCAGCTCGAAGTGCTGATGGAGAGCGTGCTAGATAATCCAAAGCTTGTTGAGTATTACCTTCTTGCACAGGATGAAACTTTGGACTAAACCAACGGATGGTAGCTAAAGTTAAATGACTGAAGGTAGGAATATGATCGGTCTTACGACTAATTTTTTCCATTTGCATAATGAGTCTTAAAGTACCCATATGTCTAAACTTACCTGCATCTTTATCTTGTTTCAAAATTGTTTTGCCGCCTTCAACCCAAACCGCTGCCATAATAGGGAAGATAAAGGTCATCAAAGCATTTTTTGAAATTTGGAAATTAAACTCTGATTCAAACATATGTTTAAACAAATCATACGCAACCGTACGATGTTCAACTTCTTCAGCAAGATGCCAACGGAATAGATCAGCCATGATTGGATCAGCTTTATCCAATGAAGTATTGTCCAAGCTCCACTGCCCTGCCACACCAGTATAGTGCTCAATGGCTGCAATCACACCCAGTCGGAAGATTAACCAACGTTTTTCACCAACCACTTTTTTCATCATTTTGATACCTACTGGATTTTCTCCCAAAAGGATTTCAAAAAGATAATGCATGCGTTGAATGAACGGCTTTACATCTAATCCATGTTGATCAAAATAAACTTGTGCATGTTGATGAGTACGACCATGAATCGCTTCTTGCTGAATAAAACCTTTCACGTCAGCTTTTAATTGTTCGTCTTTGACGAACGGTAAAGCTTTATTAAATACACGGCAAAACCAAAACTCACCCGCAGGTAAAATCATATGTGCTGTATTCAACATATGGGTGGAAACAGGGTCATTTTCAATCCAATGCTTTGGAATATGATTGAAATCAAATTTTACTTTACGACCATGTAGTTGATGAACTTGACTCATTGTTGTCATTTTATTATCCATTACATCTTTTTTATTATTTTTAAAATAATGATAACCTCATCACAATATCATTTAAGGACATTCATATTTTATGTCTGACAATTTTAAAGAAAACACCCATTCAGACGGCGATCTAAATGGGTGTTAGGCTTAATACGTCAAATAAACTGAATATGACTAGAACTTCATACTCACACGCGCCCAATAATTACGTCCTATATTATTAAATTGCTCATTCTGTGCAAAACCAAATCCAGCACTACCTGCTTTATTTAAGTGTTCCGTATAAACTTTATCCAGAACATTATCAATTCCAATACTCAAATCAACACCTTGATGAATTTGATAAGTACCATTTAAAGACAGCGTTGAGAAACCTGAACTCGTTTTAAAGTCCTTACCTACAATATTACCTTGATTAATACTGACACGATCCTGCCCATCTACCACACGCCACAATAAACCTAAGTTAAAGCGCTCTTGCACATATCTTAAATTTACACGAGCTTCCAGCGGAGATATTTGAGGTAAAGGTTGATAATCAGTTGTGTTTTTTCCCCAAGCATACATCGCACTAAGATCTGCCTGAACAGCATCGGTAAATTGATAACCTATTCCAGCTTCTGCCCCTGCGATTGTCGCATCGACATTTCTAGAATCAGCAGCATTTTTACCATGACCAGTCATTTTTGCTGGGTCATAATTCAATAATATGAAATCATTAATCAAACCCGCATAAGCTGATGCCCATGAACTGAATGCCCCGTGATTATATTGGTATCCAACATCCAACTGTAAAGTTTTTTCTGTTTCTAAATCCTTGAAGGTAGCAACAGCATTGCCTTGATAATCTGTCTTAAACAACTCCCAATAATCTGGTACGCGCTCTACATAGCCTAGACCAACATAGGTTTTAGCATCATGCTCTGGATGCTGATTTTCAAACCGTATAAAACCACTTGGTAATGTTTCCTGACGTTCTTGAACCATTGTTAAGTTTTTAATCTTAACTTGATCAACCCGAACACCTGTGACCAACCTATTATGATCATTCAATGGATATGATAATTCAGTGAACCCACCATAAGATTGAAACTTCATATCCTCTGTCAGTGGAGTATTCATCATTGGCATGCTTGAATGATACATTCCGCCAGCATGTTGATTATTCTGAGTATCAACACCCGTAATGAATATTGCTTTATCCCACTCCATCGTTGTGGCTAAACGTGCATTTAAAGTACGACGTGTCACATTCATAGCGCGATCTGCGCCATCGACATCACGCAAACTAAAATTATCCATCACATGATCATTAAAGTTGTAATTGACTTGCGCCTCAACTTTTTTAACTACCTCTGAGAGATTCTTTTTCTCAAATCTTAATCCCAAGCTCTCGCGGGCAAATTTAGAACCATCCATATCTCGCCCAGCATATACAGCCTCACCATCAGCCTTACCGCCAGTTAACTCGATCCATGTATCTGCATTAGGTGTCCAGCCCAATGCTAAATCTGCATTCCATCGTTTCCAATCTGATGGTACGGTCGCCCCATTACCATCTTGATAACTATTTGAGACTGATCGGTTGCTATTGATTCGAATATATTTTTGTTCATCTCCTACCGCTGCCTCAATATTTTGGTCTAAACGCCCAAAAGAGCCCATTAATACACTTGCCTGACCTCGATAATTTTTTTCATCATTCAATTGTTCTGGGCGTCGCTCGAAAATCACTGTTGCTGCTGAACCTGTGTTGGCGTACTGGACAGTTTGGGGACCTTTAATCACCGAGATTCGATCATAGCTCTCAGGTGAGATATACGAAGTCGGTGAATCCATACGACTCGGGCATGCGCCTAAATTTTCAGTTCCATCTGTTAGAATTTTGATTCGTGATCCAAACATTCCACGAAAGGTCACATCACCGTTCGTACCTGCACCACTATTTACGCTGCTAAACCCTACAATACTTTGTAAGTAATCTGCGCCATCCGACGCAGGAATAGGCTGAATGGGTTGCTTCGGGTTTGCCCGTACAATCAAGCCATTAGCATCATTACCTTGTAGAGCTGTAGCAACAATTGGCGCTAAGTTCGTCGTGCGTGTATCAGGTGTTGGATTTAAAGTTGTAGATTGGACTTCAGCAAATGAAGTTTGCGAAATAAAGGCAATATAAATCGCAGCCGCTAGTGGCTGTAAATAGAATTTTGGCTGAGCCATGATATATTCACTCAAAATTTAAATATGACAATGCTAGAGTCATTCAAGACCCTAAAATAAAGACAATATTTAAGAAAAGAGTGGTGGTGCCCGACCTTGAGGTAAAAGGAATAAACGCTGTAAGTCGAAATAAATATGTTTGAACGCTTTTTGGAATGCGATCAAACGTATATTCAAACGTACAAAAACTTCTTTAACATTCAGCTCAGGTGGCAAAATCAAATTACCAAATACAGTACAGTATTGGCATTGATGGTTTGGGTCATGATGATCGTGCCCACTATGCGAGGATTCAACATAGCGCTTAGACTCATGATGTTCATGTAACGCATGTGAAGTGGAACCATGATGAGCGAGCGTTGTAATACTAGAATGATTAGGCTGTTCGAATAAGGCACGGGTGATCGTTTCGCAGACCGGCGCAATTTGATATTGCGCTGGAAGCAAAGGCTGAAGAAAAACAGCGATCTGTAATAATACTGCTGCGAAACTCAGCAGCAACCCATTGCGGAACAAATTGTCATTCCAAATAAAATTTGAGCAATTATAACAAAGCCCAATCGAAATTGGGCTTTATCAATATATTTAAAGTTCTTAGAAAATTAACGCTTTACAGCAACTTTTTCTTTTTGACGCTGACGAACGACTTTTTCTACCTTTTCACGCGCTCTTTGGCGTTTTAAAGGAGATAGATAATCAACAAATAATTTCCCGTTCAGATGATCCATTTCGTGCTGGATACATACTGCCAAAAGACCATCAGCTTCTAATTCAAAAGCTTGCCCTTCTAAATTAATTGCGTCAATTTTGACGCGTGACGGACGCTCAACTTTATCGTATATTTGTGGAACTGATAGACAACCCTCTTCATAAGGTTGGGTATCTTCAGTTAATGGGGTGACTTTAGGATTAATAAAAACCATCGGCTGATTTTTATCTTCAGACAAGTCCATGACGATAAGCTGAATATGATGATCAACTTGGGTTGCAGCTAGACCAATACCTGGTGCTTCATACATGGTTTCAAACATGTCTGCAGCAAGTTGACGAATTTCATCCGTCACTTCCTCTACAGGTTTGGCAATAGTACGCAAACGGGGATCAGGAAAACTTAAAATTGGTAATAAGGCCATGCTGCTCCTCACCGGCTATGCCATTGATCTTAAAAATTAAATGAAGTTAATGCTTCATCAAATAATACGTGTAATATGCGTATTATAGCGCAAATAGATACATAATTTTAGGAATTATGATAATGAAAAAGGTTTTCAATGGCATGGCTTTTTCACATGCTCTGGGGTTAAAGAAACATTGCCTTTCACTTGCAATTTGCATAAGTGCGGGCTTGTTTACCGCGCAAATAACACAAGCCAGTCCAAATGTAAGCCCACCATCAATTAAGGCCGGTGCTCCTCACGTTTATGTGGTCAAAAAAGGCGACACTTTGTGGGACATTTCAGGTAAATTTTTGCGTTCACCTTGGCGTTGGAAAGAAATTTGGGCATCCAATAAACATGTCAAAAATCCACACTGGATCTACCCAGGTGATCGCTTACTACTCTGTACATTAGATGGGCGTCCACTGATTGGTAAAGATGAAGGTGACGGTTGTGAAGGTGTTATTCGTCGTCATCTTGGTGCTATCAATCTAAAACCTCAAGTACGTGTTGAAAGCTTAGGGAATACCATTCCAATTATTCCCTTGGATGATATTCAACCTTGGCTAGAAAGAAGTATTATCGTTGCGCCTGATGCTTTGCAAAGCACACCTTATATTCTCGGTTCGGCAGATCGTCGTATCGTTGCTGGGGAAGGCCAAACAGTATATGCACGTGGTCAAGGGATTAATCCTGGACAAAGCTACGGTGTTTATCGTGAAGCTGAACCGTATGTTTTCTTAGATGAAAAAGGGAAAAAGTACACAGGTGCACTTGAACTGATTGAGGTAGCTACTGCAGTCGCTGTTGCCAACGAAAATGAAATTTCAACTTTAGAACTTAAACAAAGTTTTAATGCTGAAGTTCGTCGCGGTGATTACGTTTTACCTAAATTTCAAAATGAATTACCAAGCCTCTTCTATCCAACGGCAACAACGGATATTCAGCCAGGCGGTCAAGTGATTCGTGTTATGGGTTCTATTGGTACAGCAGCTCAACATAGTGTTGTCACCATTAACCGCGGAAGCGTTCACGGTGCAAAAAATGGTCACGTGTTAAGTATTTTCCAACAAGGCGAAGTGGTTAAAGACCCGAAGACCAAAGAAAATATTCAACTGCCTAATCAGCGTGTGGGCAACTTAATGATTTTTAAAACTTTCGATCAACTAAGTTACGCTTACGTGCTAGACAGCGCACTTCCAATTAAAGTAGGTGCTGTATTAGAACCATCACCAATGGTTGAAAATTAAAATTAGGTGCGGATATGTTGAACGAGATTAATGACCATCAGTTGGCTTATATTAAACTCTGGTATCTCGTTCAACATTCACTCAGTGCTTATCAAAAACTTATTCAGCATTTTGGTTCAGCTCAAGATGCTGTACAGAAAAATCATCTACATCAATGGCATCAGCTCAACCTACATAAAAACCATATCGAGCGTGCATCTCAATTTTTCTCTGATCAACAGCAACAAGAATTTGAGCGAATTCTGCATCAAATTCATCAACATTCTGATTTTATGCTCACTGAGCAAGATCCAGACTATCCTCAGCAATTGATGCCCTATCATGACCGCCCCCCAATTTTATTTGGGAAAGGTAAAGCACAACATTTATCTGAAGCACAAATTGCCATTGTTGGAAGCCGTAAACCAAGTCCACATGGCAAACAAGTCGCATATGATTTTGCGTATTATCTGAGTGATCAAGGTTTTTATATCACGAGTGGCTTAGCACAAGGCATTGATGCAGCAGCCCATCAGGGTGCTTTGCAACATGGCAGAACAATCGCCGTTATCGGTACAGGATTAGATTTAATTTACCCATCACAAAATCGCCCATTACATGATCAAATCTTGAAGCAGAACGGGACCATCATTTCTGAGTTTTTACCCGGTACAAAACCGCTTCAGCATAATTTTCCACGCAGAAATAGAATCGTAAGTGGCTTAAGTTTAGGGATATTGGTAGCGGAAGCTCAATTGGGCAGTGGTTCATTAATTACGGCCCAAGCTGCTGCAAATCAAGGTAAAACGACCTTTGCAATTCCAGGTCATATTTATAGTGAATTTCATCAAGGTTGCCATCAGTTGATTCGTGAAGGTGCCATCTTAGTTGATCATCCTGAGCAGATCATTGAAGATTTAGCCCTACCGACTCAATGGCAACATCAACAAGCATCACTGTCACGAAAAAACAATCCTAATGAAGTCCAAAATGACGAAATAGCTCATTCAGTAGACCATCCAAAGTTAAGTAAGTATGAGGATGATGAGCATTCGATTCCTATACATCTGTTAGCTGTATTTCAACAATTAGATTGGGTTGGACGCGATCTCGATCAAATTGCTGCAACCCTTAATTTAGACACAGCGACACTCACCAGTCACTTGATGGAGTTAGAACTTTTAGGACGCTGTATTCAACAATCTGGGTTATACCTTCGTTGCCGTAATTAAAATTAAGGTTCACAATAGTCTTTTCAATCAAGAGAATGGTGAACGCTTATGTTAACAACCTCAGTTGCTGAGGCTGCTCAATGTCTAAAACAAGGTCAAGTTTTGGCTTATCCTACAGAAGCAGTATGGGGCTTAGGTTGCGACCCTTTTAATGAAAATGCTTTTAAAGAAATTTTAAGATTAAAACAACGCCCTATCGAAAAAGGGGTGATCTTACTGGCTGGTCAAGTCAGTCAGGTTGAACATTTATTATCAAAGCTTCCTCAAGACCGCCGTGATGCGGTAATTGAAAGTTGGTCACAAACATCTTATCAAGATCGCGCCACAACATGGCTTCTCCCTGCTGATGAGCAAATACCACTTTGGATTCGAGGCAAACATCCTAAGGTTGCTATTCGAGTCACCAACCACCCTCTTTGCATCGCACTGTGCAACGCATTTGATGGGTTTATTGTTTCAACCAGTGCAAATCCTGCTGGTTTAGACCCCGCTCGCTCATTGCAAGAAGTCAATCAGTACTTTGGTGCTGAATTAAATTATTTAAATGGAGATTTAGGCCTGAGCCAAGAACCTAGCCGAATATTAGATGCAGAAACTGGTGATGTCATTCGTGCTTAAAAAGCATGATATGCTGAGACTTAAAATTTATTATTTAAGACAAAAAAAAGCTCAGTCATAAAGGTATTGACTGAGCATATAAAAGGATGTGCTAATCACATCCAGAGGGTTCAGAAATTCATCTGTACAGAAAAAGAGTGTATTATCGCTTTCTCTGCAGTACGCATATTATGCTACAAAAAAAAATATTACACAATTACTAAGACTTAGAGTTTCAAATCATCATTTTTCTTATAAAGATTAATTATTAGTTCAATTGATATAATTAAGTACCTATTTTTAATTATTAATTTTACTTTTTAAAAAGCCTAATGATAGTTAATTTAGATCAATAAGCTTTTATAGATTTTAAGTATAATAAAAAAATAAATCGATTGTCTGTTTTTTAAACACTCTTAGCCTTTATGAATGAAGTTTTTTTCTGTGCTAAAGCAATACCTATCAAAATCACGATTCCGCCTAAACTGTGATAAATCGTCCATGCTTCTTTTAACCAAACGTAAGCAATAATGGCGGTAAAGATTGGCATTAAGTTCATAAAGATGCTGGTTCGATTTGGGCCTAAATGTTGAACAGCCAACATCCATACTAACGGCGCAATAATCGAAGGGAAAATTCCCGCATATAACACACTCAAGCCGTTATCCAGATCAATTGCATCGAGACCCAATACGGCAACGAATGGTAAGTGGTACAACACTGCAAAACCAATCTGAATATAAAGACTAATCATTAAAGGGAGCTCGAGTTGCCACTTTTTGAGAAATACACCATAAAAAGCATAGAAGAATACCGCGACGATCATAATCATGTCGCCCCAATGCCCACCCAGATGCATCAGTGTATCTAGACGCCCCTGACCGATAACATAAATCAGGCCGATAAATGATAAAATACTACCCACCACTGCAAATCGAGTTGGAAACTCTTTTAAAATCATCAGTGAAACAAAAATGGTGAAAATTGGAATAAAGGCATTAATTATGCCCATATTGGTTGCAGTCGTGTAATGTGCTGCGGTGTAAGCTAACCCCTGATAAAGCACCATACCAAATGCACTCAGCACTGCTAATTTCACTATATTTTGTCGTACCAAAGTACGCTGTTTGATGACTTTAGGTAGAATAAAGGGTGTTAAAATCAAAAAGGCAATAATCCAACGATAAAAACTAATACTGACAGGTGAAATATACTCTGCAACATATCGTGTAATAGCTATATTCAACGACCAAATCAATACAGCAATGACTGGCAATGATAGAGCCCAGAGCAAATGCTTTTTTTCAAATGTCATATTTTCATCCTAATTTTTATTTAATCGTTAAGATCAAGATTTCATCAATTTTTAGACTTTTTCATTCCATGAAACACACTCCCCCCTCATTGTTAATGACTGCAGAACAGCCATCTAAGTCTGAGATTTTTACTTAAAAAATTAAGTAGAGTGCTGTTCTATTTTAAAACACTTTTCACTTTTTTACAGGGATTCCTCTACAAAACAACACTAGAAGCTGTGTGTGAGCTATGAGATCGTAAATGCTTGAATTTTCCCATCAACGGGTTAACTGAATATTTTTTAATGTGCTTCATCGTGAATGTAAGTGCATTGAACCGAGCATATAAAAAGGATAAATTATGAAAAAACTTCTCATTGCATCACTATGCACTACAGCTGTTTTTCTAACCGCTTGTGATAAAAAGTCTAACGATCAATCCTCACCTACTGCCGCTGAAACAGTTCAAAGCAATACATTAAGTAGCAATGTAAATGCAGATATTCAACATGACTTAGATTTACTGGATCAAATTTCAAATACAAAAGCTCAAGAGGCTTTGGCATTTCAAAACGAAGTGACACAAGCTGCGCAAAACAATAATAAAGCTGAATTAGACGCAGTGGTTGAGAAGATGGATAACTATGTGGATCAATTTAATGATGATCTGGACAAACTTGCGCTCAAAAGTACTGAAGGTGCATCTCTTCGAGATAAAATGAAAGAATCGAATGAGCTTGGATTGGACCTCGCAGAAGCAGGTGTTAAAGAAAAGCCTGATATGAATGAAATCACTGAACTACAAAAGAAAGCTGTTGAGTTACAACAAAGCTTGTTACAGGACATGCAGAATCTTAAAAACCAAGTCGGAACAAAATCTTAACTCATAAAGCAGGCCGTCAGGCCTGTTTTTTTTCACTGTAGACACCTTGGTGAGATCTATATGCCATGGTATTTTCAATCTACATATTTTAAGTACTTTATGATTAGGACATTGAAATGGCTTCAGTTTATAACATTCCAGTAAATACAATTCAGGGGCAGCCTGTTGATTTATCGCAATACGAAGGCAAAGTATTATTGATCGTGAATGTAGCGTCTAAATGCGGCCTTACGCCACAGTACGAAGGTCTGCAAAAACTCTATAGTGAAAAAAAACAACAAGGATTCGAAATTCTTGGTTTTCCTTCCAATGACTTTCTTGAACAAGAACCAGGAAGCAATGAAGAGATTGAACAATTTTGTTCAGTGAATTATCAAGTGGACTTCCCTCTTTTTGCGAAAATTCCAGTGGTTGGGGAGAATAAACATCCGCTATATGAAACTTTAACAAATGCCATTCCAGAGCGTCTTGGTGAGGGGCCGTGGTGGAAAGATCTGGTTGATTATGGTTTAACGCCTAATAATCCCCCTGAAGTATTATGGAATTTTGAGAAATTCTTAGTTTCAAAAACAGGGGAAGTCGTTGCTCGTTTTGCACCAGACATCACTGCAGATG
Source organism: Acinetobacter sp. ANC_7553 (assembly GCF_056779895.1). NCBI lineage: Bacteria > Pseudomonadati > Pseudomonadota > Gammaproteobacteria > Moraxellales > Moraxellaceae > Acinetobacter > Acinetobacter sp. ANC_7553. Next base: position 12,304 of record NZ_JBWYIV010000023.1, read on the forward strand.
ATACGCGTATTGTTGATGCAATTAATGCTGAACTGGCGAAATAATCTCATCAAGATCAAGTGACGATCTTGTCACTTGATTATTTCTTATTCAATTCAATAAATATCTTCATTAATCTGTCAAAATCATAAGTTACTCTTTCACATCAAAATTTTTGTTATTGCTTTGCAAATATTCAGATTTAACTCATATTTGTATCGTATCTTGGAATGAAGTGATTAACGATTTGGTTTTATTAATGAAAGTATTTCAAAGCATTATTACCCCTTTTGCATTATTTGGCTTCGGTCTCGTGATGTTAGGTTGTCAGCCGCAAACCCAACCCGATCAAGAAAAGGAATCAACAGCAGCTAATGTTGAAGAATCTTCTCCTGTCCAAGTCACTGATCCAGCTGACTTAAAGTCAGGCAATATGTTTTACATTGTACGTGATGTGGCAGATGTACAGCTGAAAGCAGGTGGATATATTGAGCAAATTCAACAGCTACAATCTGATTTAGAACAAGCTGTAAATAATAAAGATCCACAAAAGTTAGATCAGTCAGTGCAAAGTTTGAAATCTCAATTACTAGGATTTAATGAGGCATTGACAGGACTTGACCTAAAAAGCCAAGAAATTGCCCAGATTCGTTCTAATATTTTAACGGCAAATCAAAATGTATTAGCTTCACCATTACTAAACGGCCAAGTGAATTTAAACAACATCGATTTTGCAGCTTTAGAAAAGCAAATGGGTAATATCCAAGGTGAAATGGTGAAATTAGCCAGTATGCTTTTGACTCAGTCCGGATCATCTACAGAAAATAATCAAGCCGAGGATTGATATACATTATTCTCACAAAATAGACACGGTGGAGTGAGGGATTTCTCTTTAATTTGAATCTTAAATAATTCAAATATCATGGAGTCGGCATGTCTACCTCACCCATCTATAATATAACTCCTATTACTTTTCGTTTAGATTTAAAAGATCCTTTCATCTTTACTGCTCATCATATTGATCACTACCCTGCCGGGAATGCTGACATGGGACCAGTTCATCCTGCGATCAATCAAGAATTCAATATGTATTATGGTAGTGTTGTTCCCGGCTTTCCCGAACATCCACACACGGGTTTTGAAACCATTACTTTGGTGGAACAAGGTTATGTCGACCATTTTGATTCCTTGGGTAATGGTGGACGATATGCTGCAGGTGATGTGCAATGGCTAAGTACGGGAAATGGTGTTGAACACTGTGAAATGTTCCCGTTAATTCATCAGGATCGAGAGAACCCTTTTGAATTATTTCAAATTTGGTTTAACTCATCTCCAGAACAAAAAAAAACAACCTGCTGATTATAAAATGTTTTGGCGTGAACAAATTCCACATGTGAAAGCGACTGATCACCAGTCTCGCAACATTGATGTACGAGTTATTTCTGGACAATATCAAAATCAAAATGCATTAAGTCGCCCACCACACTCTTGGGCAGCTGCAGCAGAAAATAAAGTGAATATATACTTAATTACTTTAGAAGCTGGCGCATACCTTGAAATTCCAGCTACCACCGCGACCTCCACTCGATTTGCTTACTTCTATCAGGGTTCAACTTTAAATATTGCTGATTCAACCATTCAATTTAAACATCTTGTAGAGCTTAAAGCTGACACCCAAATTCAACTTGAAGCAGGTGATCAAGAAGCGAGAATCTTATGGTTAGAAGGTGAACCTATTGGAGCACCAGTTGCAATGCGAGGACCTTTTGTACTGAACAGCAAAGAAGAGCTTGATGTTGCATTCAAACGATATCGTGAGACCCATTTCGGTGACTGGCCTTGGCCAAGTGATGCTCCAACGTTTTCACGTGAAACACCCCGTTTTGCCAGCTATGAAGGTGGTAAACGCAAGGAATATCCTGAACAAATGAGTTCAGATGGGGCTTAACAAGGTTTAAATATTACAGTATTCATCTTTGCCCAATGCTCGTTTAATATCCTGTTCAAAACGCGCATTGGGAAAAGGATAACGTTGAGGCAAATACAAGGTAAATCTTGTCAATGTAGGTGATAACTTTTCTACAGTTGCCTTATGAACATATTCACCACGTTCTGTTCGAGCAAATAGGGTTGCCATTTCAATATGCTCTTCAAGCTTATTTTCAGTAAAGACTAGGTCATCATCACGTGTGAAACCGATACATCGACGATATGCTTGTCTCAGATTTTGAAATACGCTGAGATAATCCAACTCAATTTCAGCACTTAAACCATTTTTATATGAGTTAGCAACCAAGGCCGCTTCAGTAGGTTCATTGGGCTGACTTAAATAATAATTTTGACATGCGGTGAGCTGACTGAAGGTGAATATGCTTAGCGCGATAATTAGACTTTGACGATACATTATTTTATTTGGATTTATTAGACTTATACCTGAATTGTAGCAAAGTCTAAGCCGTGATTTAATTCAGCTTTATACTTTTAATGTAATTGAACCATGCAACTGATCATCTTCACTGGAGTTCAAGCTTCAGGCAAATCAAGCTACTATCTTTTACATTTGGCGCATTCACATTTAAGAATTAACTTAGACATGCTAAAAACTCGCCATCGGGAAAACATGATCTTTGAAGCATGTCTAGCCTCTAAAACAAAACGGTGATCGACAATACCAACCCAACCAAAGCAGACCGTGCTCGTTATATTCAACGTGCTAAATCAGCAGGCTTTGAAGTGATTTCATATTACTTTGAAACAGATTTGAAAAGTACGCTAGAACGCAATGGTCAACGAAGCGGTAAAGCCAATATTCCTGAAGTCGGTGTTCGAGCAACATATAAGAAGTTAGAAGTACCTGATTTTCAAGAAGGGTTTGATGAAATACATCATATTAAGATAAAAGGTGCAGGTGAATACCACCATTTAATATTAGACTCCAAATAATAAAGCGACCCGAAGATCGCTTTATTTCAAAGACTTTATTGTTTCACCACCACTAATTTTTTTTGTACAAATTCCTGAAAACCTAAATCTGCGAGTTCATGACCATAACCAGAATTCTTTACGCCACCAAATGGTAATTCTGGAGCAGTATCCGTTAACCAATTGATCCACACCATTCCTGTTTCAATTCTCGAAGCTAATTTTTTTGCACGCTCTATGTCTTGAGAGTGAATGACACCTCCAAGACCATAATTAGAGTCATTGGCGATTTCAACGATTTCATCCTCATTTTCCGCAACATAAATCTGAGCAACTGGCCCAAAGAATTCTTCGTACCAAGCCTCATTATCTCGACTAATATTTTCTAAAATTGTCGGCTCATAGAAATAACCATCATGATCAATTGCTTTTCCACCAATAACCAATGATGCACCCTGCTGAACTGCTTTATCCACTTGTTTAATCAAGTTTTTAAGCGCACTTTCCGATGAGAGTGGTCCCAGTGTGGTACTACGGTCTAATGGGTCGCCAATTTTCAGCGCTTTAAATGCTTCAATTAAACCCGTTCTAAACTGATCAGCGATGTCTTTATGCAAAATAAATCGTTTTGCTGCAGTACACACCTGCCCTGTATTATTTACACGTGCTTTACAACCAATCTCAATCGCTTTGTTTAAGTCCGCATCATCCAGCACGATAAAGACATCATTCCCACCCAATTCAAGCGTAGACTTTTTAATGTGTTTGCCTGCTTGCGCAGCGACCGCACTACCCGCTCCTTCTGAACCAGTTAATGCAACACCACGCACACGTTTGTCTGCAATAATATCTGAGACTTGATCGGTATTGATAAATAGATTAGTCCAAACACCTTTAGGCGCTCCTGCTTCTAATACAAGTTTTTCAAATGCTTCAGCACATTGCGGAACGATACCTGCATGTTTGGCCAATACGGGATTTCCAATACCACAGTTTGGTGCAAATACACGGACCAATTGATAAAATGGGAAATTCCATGGTTCGACAGCCATGATAATACCTAATGGATGATGCTCCACCCAAGCTTCACCTAACTCAGTTTTATAGGGGACTGATTTCAGAAATTGTTCAGTATTTTTTGCATAGTACTCAGCAATTTGAGCACAGGATTCGATTTCACCTTCACTTTGTTCAATGAGCTTACCCATATCTAAAGTAATGAGCTTGGCTAATTCACTCTTTTTTTCTCTAAATAATGCTGCCAAACGTTGTAAAACTTTTACGCGCTCATCTACATTTTTTACCCAATCTGATTTAAGAATAGATTCGGCTGAATCCAAAGCACGATCAATATCTTGTTGTTGGTGTGATGGATATTCTTTGTATACAGTATTGGTAAATGGGTTAATGGATTGATAACTCATAATTCTTCCCTTCATGCCAATAAAAATTTACAGTTCAATGCTATGTATTGATTTAAGCGTATTCATTGAAGTGCGCGTTAGCTGTGCAAACTCTAGATAAGCTCAAAGTGCTCAAAAATTTTGTCTACATCAATCAACTTAGCATTATTTTTATTGAACTCAGGCATCGTTTACAGTTTGGTTCAAATCGTTACGTAGTTCTTGGTAAAGTTATAAGTAGATGTACATAACTCCTACTGTTTAACTTCAACTAGTAAGACGGTGATCAACAATATCAATCAAAGTAGAACGTGCTGTTTTAAACTCAGCTTCTTAATAAGCAGTTTTGAAGTTGTTTCTTATTATTTTGAAACAGATTTAAATTGTACTTAACAGCGTAATAGCCACCTTGAAGGTAAGACTAATATTCCTGAATTGGGTGTTCGAGCGATTTATCAAAAGCTAGAAGTACCGAGTTTAGATGAAGGGCTTGATCAGATTTTTAAGGTAAAGATTGTTGGGAATGGGGAGTTTTCTATTTATCAAGATTAATTATAAGGAATAATTACATGGATAAAATAAAAACTTTAGCTGAAACAGCGTAAAATTATTTTGATAATACAGTTCTAAAAACAACTGATACTATTTTTCAAGAAATTCTCAAAGCATTCCCTTTAGCTTCATCAGGCATTGCGATTTACCGACTTTTTAGAAGTTATAACGAGGAGCAAAAATTAAAGAATATCTTGGAGTTCGTAAAGGAAGGTGAAAACCTAGAACCAGGAAGTTTATTAAAAATATTCAAAGATCAAAATAATTTAGAAATTGGTGGTGAGTTACTTAATGCTTTGGATAAAACATATTTAGTCCATCAATCTAAGATGCTTGCTCGCTTAGCTCTTCTATATGATGTCAAAGAAATAAATCGTGAGAATTTTTTAAGGTATGCTCATATTATCCCTCAATTAACATCTTTTTTATTAAAAGGGTTAGATTGTAGAGGTCAACAAATATTGGACATAGTTTTAAGTTTTTGTTCAGCCTCACAAGGGCTGATGCCATCATTAAATTGATGTGGTCGTATCT
>NZ_JBWYIV010000024.1:0-9413 GCF_056779895.1 Acinetobacter sp. ANC_7553
ATTTCACATACATTTTTTTATTTAGATATTGAGCATATCAAACTTTTTAGATTCTATGAAAATCTAGGAAAAAATCCTTTCATCTTCCCCCCCATTTAACATAATAGGCGTTATGCGAAATGCAATCAAAATAATGATTTAAAATCAATATCTTAAAAATTTTCACCCACCCCGAAAAACAGCAAAAAACCGACTGTGAAACATGTCGGTTGCTTTTTGAGCAAATTTGATACTTCTTGCCAATAAAATTGGTTAAAAAGTGATCAAAAACCGTAATTCCCTATAAGATATATGCCTTTTAAGATCAAATTCATCCCCAATTTCTGCGGACAACTTTTGGGATAAGTTTTAATCAATTTTGTACGCCTTGGCTCACATTCATTCAGGTATTTTGCGTCTATACCGATCCCCCTCAATTTTCTATGATGAACACATAGAGAGCAGGATGCTCCAGATAACAATAAGAAATCGTAGCAATGGAATATGCAGGTACGACAGGAGTTATACCAACGCATCAAATACATAAAAAAGCCCAACAGGATGTTGGGCTTTTTTATGTTTGACTTAAATAAAAATGTATATACAATGAATATACATTTTATTTATTTCCTTGGGGATAATACGTTATGACTGAATCACCCAAAAAAAAGGTAAATAGGAAAAATGCTCAACTCTTAATTCGTATTAATGATGCTGAACGTGATGAGTTTGTTCATTTATGCGACAAACTCGATACTACAGCTGCGCGCGAAGTAAGAAAATTTATCCGTAGTTTTATCAAAAAACACCAGTCAACGGATGCCTCTATTAAGGAGTAGTATTATGGCTAATAAAATTTTGAAATCTTTGAAGAAAGAAATTAAGTCACGTAAAAAAAAGATTTCTAAGCATGAGACTAAACTTGCTAAATTAATGAAAAAACTAAATAAACAAAAGTAAATTTTTGAATAAAGTTTAGTGATCTATAAGGCCCTCAAATGAGGGCCTTATTGTTTTATTTATCTTAAGTAACCCTAAAATGTTTAGGGAATTATTAAAATAACTTTAGTTAAATCAAATTTAGTTGCTGTATTGATGTTATCTGCAGTTCAAGTTTTTACTCTAACTCCTGTAGCAACTGAGACTCAAGCTGCATCTGAAGCTAAATCTCCTGCAGTAAAATAAGTTAAAAATTAATTTTAAAAGCCCAAATCTATATTTGGAATTTTTTTACATTTTTAATCTAGAGTTCGTATAAGAGATTTTATGTTAAATAATCTCAAAAAATGTAAAGCATATTAATAAAAAAACTGATATTTATCGGGGTTTGGTTATTTCCAAATTGGATGCTTATGCCAGTCCAAGGGGAGTGTTGTAAACTTTGTGATATCTCCTAACGGAAAATTTTTTTCTAAAAGACAATATATTGAATCTTTCCAATCTTTAGCGTGACCCGTAGGCTCTAGTAATCTAGCAATGACAATAATTAGGGCATACAGCCCACCATTTGTATGCTCAGATATTTGTAGTTCTGTAGCAGCATCAGCAGTAAGTACATCCTTAACTTTTCTATTCCAAAGCCTGCCATGATGAGCACAAACATTACGATATTTATTAATTAAGAATAAATGACTGTTTAAGTTTTCCTTATCTATATGAATATATGGAGATGGTGAACTTGATGATGTCGTACCAATATTGAAACTATCACTTATTAAATGCTTATGTGATGATTTAAGGTGTTTGTAAATTTTTCTTAAAGTGCCGAAACTTACAATTTCAGTTAGCACCCAAAATGGTAGTTTTGGGTGGTCATCATAAGTATCATTATAAGTATTCTTAAAGTGACTAATAAAGTCTTCGCCTTTAGCACGGGATATTTCAGTGTTGATACCTTTCATCAACCCCTGATAGTCGATACCTTTCAAATTTCTACGTGATCGCATGTAGAACAGTGATTGATCATACATAGCGAATGCATCATTGTTGATACCCGGTATATGATAGGCGACCTGAGTTCTTAGAAATGTTTCTATATCAGTAATTGCTTCAAAAATTAGTTTACGTAATTGATAGTCGAACTCATAAATTTGTATAACTTCTTCAAAAGTATGACCTGATTCGAATTTACCTAACTTTTTAGTACTATCATTTGGATCTCGTTGTCTGAATAAATGCCAATAAGCACTAAGTCGATAATAGTTGTAACTGATTAAACATTTTTTAGCGTAATTTTCATTATGAATGATCAGTCCATTGACTTTAAGTTTTTCAATTTGTTGATCTAATGTTAGATAGCTTTTGTTGTATGGGATCAACAAGGAACTTTTCTCCAGACGAAAAAAAACCGCTTAGTAGGCAATATATCGATAACTCGATATATATATGTCAAGAATGTTGACAGAGGCGAAGCGGTATCTAATTAATATACTAGATAGTATATATTAAATAGTAAAGCATTTTTTCATATATATTTAATATTTAAAAGATTATTTTTAAAAGTAAGTATCTAATAAGGGGTAAAGTGCTATGAAACATCCAGAAATTAAACCATATGATTGGATAAGGGTAGGTAATCGTAACTGCGTTGTTATGAATATTTATCCTAGCAACTCTCCTTTTGGAGTATGTAAAGTTGTATTCAATCCACAAAAACCTACTACTCATGACGTTGATTGGAATGGTCAACAATGGTTTTTCCCTGAACGTCCTGATTTTGGAGGATATGGTAGAGATGGATGTCCATTTGTTCGAAAGCTAAAACAAGGAATATAAATTAAGTGAAATTAATATGGATAATACCTTGAAAAATAAAATAATAAATAGATATATAGAGTTCCAATACTTTATAAGATGAATAAATGAAAATTGAATTAACAGATAAAGAGTGTTTATTTCTAGCTAATCAGCATGAAATTTTAGGTCATTTAAATACGGATAATTCGGATTATCACTTTAAGTTAGCTGAACAGCTACGAGATGGTCATGAGTGGCTATACTCTCAAAGTTTTGATTACTTCTCTGAAAACTTACCATCGGAAGATGCTGACCTTGTTTTAGATATCCTACAGGTCTATGAACTAATTGGTGATACTTACAGTCGATTGTCTGATAAAAGTGGTATTTCAGATACTCAAGTAAAGTTCCCAGGTTTTGATGGGAATAATGAGCCTGAGTTTATGAGTTTTGTTGATGCTCTGGAAAAAGATAATCGCTATGTTGATGTGATCCAAGCAGGCAACAGAAACTCACATTCAGCTAAAGTTCATGTATATGAACGAATGATTGCTAAATGGCAAGAGCTTGGTAAGCCTTATACCTTAACTAAGGAACAGCTAATCGAGATTTTAGAGGCATAATTAAGAGTGCCTAAAATTAATATAATACACGTTATGTGAAGTTTAAAATTGAGACTATATCCTTAATTTTTATTTATTTTTTAAAATTTAAGACCTAGGCCAATGCCTAGGTTTTTTTATTTCGTATAACAGCCGTTATGTTAAATAAGAGCCATAAAGTTTCTATTTTTTTAAAGCTCTTATTTGATCTAACCATGTCTTAAAATGAGCACATTCTCTTTCCATTACTTCTATTCCGATATGTTTAGAAATTCTTGGACCATGTGTGGTTTTTTTATATTTAGGATGCAGATTATTTTCCAATCTTTTTGCAGGTTTTGTTTCATAACTATCATTAATATGTTCAGGAGAAGCAACTTTATCTCTCATAGCCTGCAAGATTTGTTCTGATCGGTGCCAATCTGGTTCAATTGAGCAAAGTGTCTTTACATCAGAAAATAGCAGTCCTTCAAATTCATAAGGTTGTATATATGGAATTATTTTTTCAGGTCTACATCCAACGTAACTTACTAATTCTTCATGTAATGCTTTCTCTAATAGCTCAACACGTTCGTAAACATTACTTAATTTTGATGCAATTTTAAAATTCGGAAAACTAGGATCTAATCCATATAAATCTAGAAAAGTAGTTAAGACTATATCGGGTTTACCTCTTAAAGTATTCCTAACATTTTTCTTTAAACGATCATAGTTTATAGCTCCACCTTTCGCTGTAGATGATGTATTCATTAATAGAGGTTTTAGGTATATCTGCTGTGAATTAAAGAAAGGAGCAACAACCTGTTTAATAAAAGCTTCTTCAGTTTGACCTTCTGAAATTACAATCACTTCTTGCATGTTATTAAGGTCTCCCACCTAAAACATTTTGTTTCCACAACTCTCCTAAACTATAGTCCTCTAACCATTCTTCTAATTCATCTTTTTCAAATCGTTTAAAAGTCGATTTTCCTTGAACTTGATCGACAACAATGATGTTATCTGATTGCATTTCATTAATTAATTCAACTGATTGTGTTGAAATAATTAACTGTTTATCTTCTGAAACCTGTTTAAAAATATCTGCTAACACACTTATTGCATACGGATGTAAACCTAGCTCAGGTTCATCAATAATAATGGTAGCTGGTAACAATTTTTTAGGTTGTAAAAGTAGGGTTGTTAAGCAGATAAAGCGAAGGCTACCGTCTGATAAGAGGTGCGCTTTAAGAGGAGTATCGGGGCGGTTAATCTGAAGCCATTCTAATTCAATAAATTCTGAGTCATCTTCACGCTGTAAAAAATCATCGAAAAATGGCAATACGAGTTGAATCGTCTCTACTATTCTTCGATATTCCTCATTATATTCAATAGATAACATACGCAAATAAGCTGCCAAATTTTCAGCATCAGGTTTTAATCTAATATTGTCATTTACCGAATGTTTTCTCTTTACTTTAGCTGTTTCACTAGTGTCATGAAAGTGGTATACACGCCAGCCTTTCAATGCGTCACGTACATAAGGTGCATAACTATCTTTAGATTCTTTGAGTGCCGACTCTCCGCTACCAAAACCTATTAAATGGTTGCTAGGAGCATAGTAAACACCTTCAAACCACAAATATTCATTTTCAAAAATTAATCTATTATCGACTGTTGGTATTAAGCTAAATTTATAACCATTTGACTTAAAATAAAATTCTGCATAAATTTTATCAGTTATATCTCTACCAAAATGTAATAGGTTATCAGGTCCACCTTGTTGCTGAACAAAGAGTTGCAACCGCTGTTCATACATTTCATTAAGCAGTTTAAAGACACTGATGAAATTACTTTTCCCAGCACCATTGGCACCGATGAGAATATTGAGATTAGACAACTCAAAATTATCGAGCTGTTCTATTGATTTATAACCATGAAGAGTGATTTTACGCAATGACATGATTATATAGCCTTCATTCTAGATACTTTAATCTGGTAATTCCTTAATTCTATCATTTAAGATTTCTAAAAATTAGCACAATAGAATTAAATTCATCGTTATTTAAAATTTTTTGATAACTTAAGTTTTTCTACAATTAACATAATACACGTTATACGAAATGCTTGAATTTTTCCTATAAGCATCAATATCTTAACTAAAGCCGTTCCAGTAAACAGCGCACTGGAGCGGCTTTTTTGTGATTTGTCACGTTCCACGTCTATCCTTTAATCTTTGTTTCACAACTTTGTGTAGTTCTATTTAACCATTCGGCAGGAAGAATCGGCTCAGGAAGCCACGCTTTTTAGGCTCAGGTTCAACATGCTCAGGAACAGGAATTCGCTTTTTTTCTACATCGATAGTAGTCAATCCGTCCTCTTTAGACTGCTCAGACTGAAGGGGGGGGATTATATCTTCTGTACTAGGAAGTGAATTACTCTCGGTATGAGTTGTATCAGATTCAATATTGACCTTAGAGGGCTTCATTTCGATGAGTGTAAGAAGTGTATCAATACGAGAATTAGCTTTGGCCTCCCGATCTTCTGCTTTTTCTAATTGTTTCTTTAAAAAATCGATTTGATTTTTTAATTCTATGATTGTTTGATCCGTGTACTCAGGTGTATTTGGATTTTGTATTGCAGACGTATCGATACGTTTTGACTGTTTTGTATTAAATGGTTCGCCATACACACGAAGTAACTCTGAAAAGTCTATGTAACCATCGTGATCACGACTTAATACTCCATTTTTTATATCTTTATAGAGTGTTGCACGAGATTTTTTATACAGTGCAGCAGCATCACTAACACTGTATTTTGTACTTGTTTTCATAGTGTATTACTGTGTATTTACGATACGTATTAAGGGATACAATAAGTGTATTCTCCAATACACTCAAGATTTGAAGCCTAAGTTTTTTAAGTAGGGTAAAAATTGCTTTTGTTGTTTAGGATCTCTAAGCATTTCTTTAATTTTTGATGCTAATGTTTCGTAGCTTTCACCTTCTAGTGCTAAATGGGAAAGTTCATGCAAACGGGATAGCTGATTACCAAACATATTAATTTGAGCATCTGTCAGCTTATAAAACTCTTTTGGTATATCTATATCTGGGGAATTAATATTTTTAGCTTTTTCCTTAAACGAAAATAGAATATGAGTAACTTTGCGACCTGTCTTTTTTTGCTCATACGTTACGGTTAAAGGGCTGTATTCATTTATTTGGTCTATCGCAGTATCAATTACTCGTTTCTTAAAGTCGGCAAATAACGGATATTTCTTACCGAGTTCTAGCATTGTTCGTAAGTTATCAACGGAGATTTCACGCTTACCTATTTGTCTATACTGGACCAACAGTTCATAAATACGGATACCATACCCACTGTTGATTCCAGCAATATCTGATAAAGCATACTTAGTAAACTCTCTACTTAAATTAGAAATGAAAGGCAAAATGGGTTTTGAAAAGCGAATACCAATGACACCCTGGCTATCCAAAAACTGGATCTCTTGGACCCATCTCATCTTTATAGATTTATCGTTAACAGTAAGGTTAATTGATCTTTCGTAAAGTCTATTAATACCTTCCTTTAGATCCCTATATGCGGTTTTCTCATGTACCCCTAAGCGTTGTAGTTCATTAACACTCACAGGATATAGTTCATCATCTGTGATTGGTTGGTTTTTAGGAATACGGGAAATTGCTGCTAAGACGATACGTTGCTCTACAGCACTTAATTGATATGATGCTTCTATAACTTGATTTGATTTTACAACTTGATTCTTATCCAAAATGAAGCCATTGATTTTTTTAATATATGACAAATATATACCTGTCATAGTTAGTAGTCAATCCGTCATAGTTAAGTAGTCAATCCGTCATAGTTAGTAGTCAATCCGTCATAGTTAGTAGTCAATCCGTCATAGTTAAACTCTGATACCTTTGCTATATAAGGGATACAGGGGGCTGAAAAGATTTAAAAGATTTAAAAATAAATAAAAAAGGCTGTTTGAAAAATTGCCCTTGGTTTTCGCTTCGCTCAAACTCTATTGAACTTCGCTTGCGCTCAGTTCGTCGGGGCAATTTTTTCTCTAATCTCTTTGTGAATTCTATAAAAGCAAAAGCATTCGGTATTCGCTTCGCTCATATAATTTTTTATGCTCGCTTCGCTCGATTTAGAAGCTACTTTTTGTCATATGATTTTATTTCTAGCTAAATTTTTATAAAAAATGGTTTTTCAGAGGGGGGAGAGATCAATTTTTCTGTGTGTCGCTCGTAGACACTCGCTTATATCCTCCTTATTGCTTCTTATTTTTCGTTTTTAGCCCTGTTTTCGTTTTTTAGCTAGAGAACAGTGTTTTTATTTTAACTGCGCTTAAATCGCATTCTATGCGTATTTATTAAGGGGTTCTTTTTTCAAAATTTGCTCCCAGGGCTTTTTCATTTTTGATCAGCAGATCAGGAATGCACGCTTACTCGTTTCTCTGGAGAGAAACAAAATTGAGTTGTTAACCAAGCATTCTCTGTACGTCAATTTAGCCAGGTAAATCTCTTTTGGTCTCGGCACATGCCGAATATTTTTTCTCACACACCACGCATCTATCGATGAAACCTCTCAATCCTTTACACCATAAGGTTTACATGGAATTTTAATGGGTTAAAAAAGTGGGGCTCTAAAAAAGCAAAATATAAGTTTATATAATTGAAAAATAAAGAAAAAAGCCAGCTCACCGAAAAGGGCTATAAAATATGAAAAATTATACATAAATATTTGTTTTATATGGTGAAAATTCTGGGCTCTCAGTAAATTTGGGGTATAGCTCATTTTTTTGGGGAAAAATTCAATAAGTAATTAATATATATAGATAAACACTTGAGCTCTGAATTTTTCTTGATATTGATGGTTTTAAAGCGAATATTAGTTGTGTGTAAAAATATAAAACTCAGTATGTATAACGAAATTTTTTTGGAGAGAAGTAAATGATGGACAATATTATTCAGTTATCTAAACCATGTACGCTTTGTGGAATTAGGCAGAATGTTAAGTTGTTTGCTGAGCTAATGCTTTGCTCTCAATGTCAGGAAGATATTAGGATCACTAATCCTGGTATGTTTGCTTCAAATGAACAGATCCAACAAAAAACTCAGGATTAACCTGAGTCTTGCATAAGGTGTATTATGTTAATTTTAGATTTTCTTAATACAAATTAACAGTTTAAACTGTTCGTATCTAGGTTATAGATCTATTTTATGGAAAAAAATAATATTCAAAATCAAGGAAACTTAATCAAAGCGACATTAGTTTCTTCTGTCGTAGCTCCTTTGCCTTTTATAGCAACTATTTGCATAAGTTCACTGGGGGATTTTCAGCTAACCCAATTTATTCAGTTATTATTTTCTGTTTCATTACTCATTATGCTATTTGCTGTTCCTTTTACCCTTACTATAAATTTTTTACTTGTATTACCAATAGCGCTTTTACTTCGTAAAATAAATTTTCTATCCTCAATTTATTTGTGTTTTTGGTGTTCTCTAATAGCCTTTCCAGCGTTCAAAATCTACATGACAATACTTAATAATGGACCAACTCAAAAAGCTGATGTTTTAATAATCGTTTTAAGCACACTTTGTGGACTATGTTCTGGAATCATATTTTGTCGAATTGCTAAGATTAAAATGAAACCTAGCCACTTAACATAATGGCTGTTATACGAAACAAAAAAACCTAGTGACTGACCTAGGTCTTAAATTTTAAAAAAATATTAAAAATTAAGGCTATAGTCTCAAACTTTCAACTTCGCATAACGTGTATTATGTTAATTTTAGAAGAGCTATAAAGCATCTACAAAATTGGTGGCTATTCAATTTGTTCGCACATAAATTATCTGAACTGCCCAAAGTTGGTAACGAATATGCCGAAATCGGAGAGTCCTCCGAAGACTTTACGAAACGCCTTGCAGACATGCTTTTAGAGCCAAAAAAATTCAGAATGTTTTATCCACTCTTGGAACAACTTGGCTTTAGTTCTAAAAAATTCAATCAGCAACAATTAAACAGGTCGATAAACCTAAGTTTTTAGATTTACCAAATATGCAGATCAATCGAATCTCTTACGGCATGT
>NZ_JBWYIV010000025.1:0-8994 GCF_056779895.1 Acinetobacter sp. ANC_7553
ATTTTAATGAGGACTAAGGTTTGAGTTTGCATCGTTGCGACCGCCATCTTGTGTGGGCGGATCGTCGGGATTTCAACGAGCAAGGTTTCAACTGATGTAATCATTTCCACTCTACGCATTCTTGCATTGTGTATTTCATGTGGTATACCTTAAAAGAATGCAAAAATAGAGTCGAAGATCATTTTTGCATTTTAATATATTTAAAAGGTATGGAAGTCATGGAGCTTAGACATCTACGATATTTTGTCGCAGTGGTAGAAGAACAAAGTTTTACAAAAGCAGCCGAAAAGTTATTTATTGCGCAGCCACCATTAAGTAGACAAATTCAAAATTTGGAATCAGAGCTTGGCATTGCTTTATTTGAGCGAGGTAGCCGTCCATTAAAAACAACACAAGCCGGTTATTTCTTTTATCAGCACGCAGTGAAATTACTTGCCAATGCTGAAGAAGTTAAGTCTATGACAAAGCGTATAGGTCTAGTTGAACGTACAGTAACAATGGGGTTTGTCGGGTCACTGCTTTATGGGCTGCTTTCTAAAATTGTATATTTATATAGGCAGCAGCAACCCCACTTAAAGATTGAACTTGTTGAAATGACCACGTTAGAACAAGTTAAAGCACTCAAAGAGGGGAAGATTGATGTTGGATTTGGGCGGCTTAGAATTTCAGATCCAGCATTGAAGCGAATTTTGCTTCGTGAAGAGCGCTTAATGATGGCAGTGCATGCGAGTCATCCTTTAAGTTTAAAAAAAGAAGGTGTTTATCTATCTGATATTTCTGATGAAAATATTTTTTTATACCCTAGCCATACAACCCCTAGCTTTGCAACTCAAGTCCAAGCCTTGTTTGCAGAATATAATTTAGAACCTAAAAATATACGTTTGGTGCGAGAAATTCAGCTATCTCTTGGTTTGGTTGCAGCTGGTGAAGGTATTTGTATTGTTCCAGAAAGTGCGAAATCAATTCAGCTATCCCATTTGCTTTACATCCCAATTTTAGATGAAACTGCAGTAAGTCCAGTATTTATGACGATACGTAATCTAGATGAGAGCGAGGACATCATGTCTCTAATAGATTGTATTTACCAAGTGTATGATTTAGAAGCAATTAAGTATGATAGAAATTTAATTTAGATAGGGTCTAATACAATAATTAGACTTAGGTCTAAAGCTATTGGATAAAAAATAGCAATCAAAAATCTTAAATACTCAAAATAACTACGACTTTAGCTTATGCCCCGAAAAGGGGCTTAATTTTTTTTGATAAATTTCAAACAAATAATTTTAACTTTGAAGAAAAAGTAGGTTGCAATAAAAAATTCAAATTAGAAATTCTCAAAGAATTTTTTTTAAAAGTAATTATTCGTCTAATTTTCATTCAATCATACTAGAAATAAGCCCTCGAGATTATTCAGACCTTGAAGGTATATATATAGATATATTCAGTTTTGGACATTTTTTCAGCTTTAAGTCAATGTTGCGTCATATTTTTGGAGAGTTTATTTGCAGGAGGCGCAACCTTGGAAGCAAACAAATTAAATATCAATCGTGTGATTGATGATGCTAAGTTCACACCATTTCATTGGGGTGTATTGTTTTGGTGCTTATTGATTATTATCTTTGATGGTTATGATCTTGTCATTTACGGAGTTGCATTACCTTTATTAATGCAGGAATGGGCATTAACTTCAGTACAAGCTGGATTGTTAGCAAGTACAGCTTTATTTGGGATGATGTTCGGTGCTATGTCATTTGGTACATTATCAGATAAGCTTGGTCGTAAAAAAACCATCATGATTTGTGTGGCAATCTTCAGTGGATTTACATTTTTGGGGGCATTTGCATCAAATCCGACTGAATTTGGTATTTTACGCTTTCTTGCTGGTCTGGGTATTGGCGGTGTGATGCCTAACGTTGTTGCTTTAATGACTGAATATGCACCTAAGCGAATTAGAAGTACTTTAGTTGCCCTTATGTTCAGTGGATATGCAATTGGTGGTATGACGTCAGCATTATTAGGTGCTTGGTTAGTTCCACAATATGGCTGGAAAATTATGTTCTATATCGCTGCATTGCCTTTAATCGCATTGCCGTTGATTTGGAAATTCCTACCAGAATCTTTAATGTACCTGACCAACAAAAACCAAACCGAGCAAGTGCGAATTAATGTAAAGAAAATTGCACCTGAAAAAAATATTACTGCTGACACTCAATTTGTATTAGATGAAGTCACAGCAGGTGATGAAGCTCCTTTAAAAGCATTATTCCAGCAAGGTCGTACCTTTAGTACATTCATGTTTTGGATCGCATTCTTTATGTGTTTACTTATGGTTTATGCTTTAGGAAGCTGGTTGCCAAAACTTATGATTCAAGCGGGTTACTCGCTTGGTGCAAGTATGATCTTCCTATTTGCATTAAATATCGGTGGTATGGTGGGTGCAATTGGTGGTGGATATCTTGCAGATCGTTTCCACATCAAAAAAGTACTTACAATTATGTTCGTGTGCGGTGCACTTGCACTTATCCTTCTCGGCTTTAATAGTCCACAAATCGTGTTGTATACGCTAATTGCAATCGCTGGCGCTGCAACGATTGGCTCACAAATTCTACTTTATACATTCGTCGCACAATATTATCCGTCAACAGTTCGTTCAACTGGTATGGGGTGGGCATCTGGTATTGGTCGAATAGGTGCAATCGTAGGTCCAGTACTCACCGGTGCTTTGTTAACCATGGAACTTCCGCACCAAATGAATTTCTTGGTCATCGCAATTCCTGGTGTGATTGCAGCCTTAGCAATTTTCATGGTGAATCTGAAAAATTCAGTAGATGGTAAAATTGCTCAGGAAGAATCTGTACACTCTTCTAAAGTCGTAGAACAAACTCAGTAAAAATTCTTTATAAATAAGACAGCTGCCAGAAGGTGGCTGTTACTTAGACTTTTAAACCATTTTATAGGATAAGAGAGATTAGGATGATCTTTTCAAACAAACCTTTTACTTTAAGTTTAATCTCATTAGCTGTTTTAACATCTACTGCAGCATACGCGAATAGTCCACAACAGTCTGAAATAGAGCAACTACGTCAAGAAATTGAAGCACTTAAATCAATGATGGAACAACAACAGAAGAATGCTGTTGTACAGACAAAATCGATTGAGACATTAAAAACTGAATCTGTTAAACCCCAACCAAAACTAAATGTTGGTAAAGATACCACTTTTAATTTTTATGGAAATGTTCGTCTAGATGCTTCATATCAAGCTGAAGGTAGTGGGTTAGATCGCCTATATAATAATATTAATAAGGTTCCTTTAACCGGTAATAATGAGGCGAGTGATCAGCTTAAGTCGACTCTATCAGCAACACGTTTAGGTTTGGATATTCATAGTCAAATTAATGATAAAAAAGTTTCAGGTAAAGTTGAAGTCGACTTTTTGGGTGGAGCTGGATTAGATAATCTTCGTATACGTCATGCTTATATGAATTACGATAAATGGTTAATTGGTCAAACTTGGTCTAACTTTGCTGTGCCAGACTATATGCCTGAAACGATTGATGCCTTAGGTTATGTGGGTGGTGCTGTAAAACGTACACCTCAAGTTCGTTATAGTATGAGTTTAGCACCTGCAACAGGCTTGGTCCTTGCAGCAGAAGATCCAAAAGATGGATTATCTAAAATGCGTACACCTGCAGTCACAGCGCGATTGAATCATCAATTAAATGATGATGCTAAACTCAGTTTACGTACTATGGTCAATGAAAAGAAAACAGAAGTTGATGAAGTCGTTGCATGGGGCGTAGGACTTGGTATGCAATATAAATTAGCTCCTTCAACTACACTGAAAGCTGACTACTATCATGTAAAAGGAGATAGCAGTTTCGTTTCATGGACGAATCCTGGTATCAGCCGTAGCTCATCTGGTGAAATTTTAGATGAGAATGAATTTGACTCAATTACCATAGGTCTAACGCAGCAATTTAATCCTCAATGGCGTGGAACTGTTGGTTTTGGTTATATGAATCAAGATGTAACAAATGCTTATCGAGGTGGTGCAGTAAATCTGACAGAGATCAATAAGGAGCTTTGGCAAGGTTGGGTCAATGCATTCTATAGTCCGATCAAACCGATTAGCCTTGGATTGGAATATGTGTATGGTGAGCGTAAAGCTGTAGTATCTGCACCAAATGGTTCTAACACAGGTGAGGATAATCGTGTAAGTGCTGTAGCAATTTATAATTTCTAAATTATTCAAACTTGAATTATGATAAAAAGAGCGATTTTTCGCTCTTTTTTTATGGGATGGTTTTAGAGAATGTCAGAATAGATCCTAGAAAAAATAAAAATATAAAAGTACTATGAGATCTTGTTTTACTTTACATTCTCATCTACTAGGAGAAGGCGCGTTTCGTGTACGAATTAGATTGCAAATTACTCAGTATTTTTTTTCATGTTTATAAATTTAAAAGTGTCTCAGTTGCTGCTGAGCAATTGCAGATGAGTCAACCTGCTGTAAGTAATATTCTTAATAAAATTCGACAACATTATAACGATCCGCTTTTTTTAAGAATTGGGAATGAAATGATCCCGACGGAATTATCAAAGCAATTATTCCCATTGGTCAGTGAAGCATTAAGTAAAGTTGAAGCGATTAATAATTTTACGATCGATTTTGATGAAGCTATATCAGATCAACAATTCACCTTGGCGATGACTGATGTTTCGCATTTAGTACTACTGCCTAAAATTTCCCAATATCTGAAAGCAAAGGCATCTCATGTCAGATTAAATGTACGTCCAATAACTTCTGAAACAAGTTATCAAATGGCAAATGGTGAAATTGATCTTGCATTAGGATTTCTGCCTCATTTGGAAAATGGCTTTTATCAACAAAAACTATTTGAGCAATATTATGTTGTAATTGCAGCAAAAGATCATCCTCGTTTAACGGGAGATTCAATCAGCAAAGAGCAGTATTTGGCAGAATCACACATTGATATTGATGCGGGAATGGGGCATTATCATATTGAAAATGAGCTGTTAAACCTTGAACTTAAAAGAAATATTTTAATGCGATTACCAAGTTATCTTGGTGTTGGTCTTGTTGTTCAAGAAACTGATGCGATTGCTACAGTGCCTTATTATTTAAGCGAAGTTTTATTATCACGAGGAAATTTAAAAATCTTTGATGCACCCATTGCTTTCCCGACATATGGTGTTAAACAATATTGGCATATGTCCTGTCATCATAAGACTAGCCATCAATGGCTAAGACATATGTTTCATGAAATCCTTGTAAAATAACACTCATAAATACTCTATGAGCAAGCGATTGGGGTTATATAGGTAGGCTATTCCTTAAATAAAAAATAGCCTAAGCTCTAAGCATCGTTATTAATTTTTAACTAAACCGCCATCCACTATTAAATTTTGACCAGTGACAGCTTTGGAGTACGGTGACAAAAACATTAAAATGGCTGAAGCAAACTCATCAGGAGTGACTACTTTACGCAAGGGGGTAGCGGAAGCAATATAATCAAAAACTTCCTGTGGCGTGCTTTTACTTGCATCAGTTTGTTGAAGTAATCCACCAGACAACATATTGACATTAATTCCAAACTCACCTAATTCATGAGCACATGTTCTCGTCAATGCGAGAAGGGCAGATTTTGCAGTAGTATAGTCATGATATGGCACAACAGGATTTTGCACCAAGTTTGTTCCTATATTCACAATTCGACCGAATCGATTAGCTTTCATGTCGGCTAAAGCGGCTTGAGTGGTATTAAGGGCAGCTTTGACAGCACCCTCAAACTGAGTGTGCATATCATTCCATTGTATTTGTGAAATATTTGGTCTTGCATCCCCGTTAAATTTAAATCTAACGAGTGCATTATTCACAATTGAATGAATAGCTTCACCAAAATGCAGTTTGGCAGCGTTAAACATTTCTGAAACTTGATCTACATCAGTAATATCCGCTTGATAACTAAAAACTTGATCAGGATGTGAAAGTTTTAATGTCTGAGCGGACTCATGACTACTATGATAATTGACAACGACACGAGCGCCTTCGCTCAATAATGCCTTGGTAATAGCCAAGCCAAGGCCTCGTGCCCCACCTGTAACGAGTACAATCTGTTCGTTTATTTTCATTTACACACAATCAATAAGACTTGGTGAAGATTGTATTTAAATAATAAGTAACTTCAACCTTTGATAAAGCAAAAATAGTTATTTTTGAAATGAAATTTCTAATAGTTTGTGATGAATAAATCTGAGCTTGTCTAAGACTTTATCTGATAGCGTAAATGGGTATGCATCATCTAAACCCATACTGCGATTAAGTGCATTTAAGTTAAAAGTGATGATTAACCAGTTTTGTAAAACAGTTTCAAAGTTTTTAGCACCAATCGGATTTTCTTCGATCGTCATACTTGGGAGATCAGCACGTTTAGATTGAACACTCAGACCCGCATAGTATGCTGTTTCTAAGGTATCCATCATATGTAAATAATGTGCCCAAGTCTCTGCCCAATCTTCCCATGGGTGAGCACTTGCATAGGAACTAATAAAATTTTTCTGCCAGTCTATGGGTGGACCTTCGTGATAATGTCGCTTTAAAGCCTCAGCATAATCTTGTCGTTCATCTCCAAACATTACTCTGAACGCATCAATGAGATCTGGTCGAAGCTCTTGAATGAGATCAAAATAGTAATGCCCGCTTTCGTGGCGAAAATGACCGAGTAGGGTTCGATAGTTTTCACCCATTTTTATTCGGGTTGTTTCGCGGTATACGACGTCTGCTTCGCTTGCATTTAATGTAATTGTACCTTGAGCATGCCCAGTTAAAACAGGAAGATCTGGTTCGGGCATCAAAAAATTAAATCTAAGTCCAAATTGATCATGATCATTTTTTTTTGGTCTCGGCATGATATTTAGTTGTTGCATCATATAAAGGAAACGACGCTTCGCATGCTCTAATCTGCTCCAATAGATGGTGTGATCAGGATTATTTAAATTTGGAATAATAGAGGTTAGTTTGCAAGAGTCACAGTAAATATCAGAACTTTCTGCAGGAATCATCCAATTGCATACATGATGATGCAAATAATTAAAACAGGGTTTATAGAGTTTATTTTTGAATTTGGGATTAATAGATTTCCACAACTGACTAGTATGTTTATGGAAACTTCCCATTTCTTTTTCTTCTACAACATATCCTAAATTAATTCCACAATGAGTACATGTAGAATTCATAAAAAAGATTTGCCGATTGCACTGCGCGCAAGAAAAAAATTTCATAAAAATTATTCATTTTTTTGAGATTATACCATTGCTTTTTTCAAAAAAAATTTGTGTTTCTGAAATTAAATAATGAAAATTAAAAGCAAGAAAAATGATGAACAATAAGTAATCAACGTATTGAATTTGTAAATAGCAGTATAACTAAGATCATTTAGTTACTGTATAAAATAAAATCAATTTTATTAAAAAATAGTGTGATGTAAATCACAATATATTGAAATATATGATTTTTAATCTAAAAAAATCTTGATTAGAAAACTAAATGATCGTTTAATGCTATCAAGTAAAATTTCTTTAAATCTATGGGTATTTTGTATATGCAAACTCAGATTATCTCAAAAAAAACCTTGAATAATACGATCACTTCAGAAAGCAATATAATTAAAATTGTTGAAGACTCAGTTGTAATGATCGACGTGGCTCCTGAAGATGTTCAAGAGCTGATTGTGAATGATAATCAGGTCATTATTAAACTTAATAATGGGGAAACAATAACCCTAGAAAACTTCAATTATGAAACATCTGATTTAGTTTTCCGTAACCAAAATAGTGAGATGTTTGTTCTTGATTTCAAAAATGTAGAATACAACCCTTTAGAAAGCATAGAAGCGTTACTAGAAGGTGGTGCTGGAACTGGCGCTACAATCTTAAATAATTGGTTAGCTGGTGGTGCACTTGCACTAGGTGCAGTTGGAGTTGGCGTTGCTGTATTTGATGCTGCTAATGGATCAAGTGACACAAAACAACCTTCCAAAGATCTCAGCAAATTAGTTGATGCAATCAATGATGCTAAAAATTCATTAAATCAATTGGATGGTGATGAAAAACAGCGAGTTGAAAATGCTATTAATGATGCAGAAGCTGTTTTAAAAGACCCAGAATCAAGTCAAGAATTACTTGACCAGACGGCTGATGATTTAATTTCTATTGTTGAAGATGCTTTAAAAGATCAAGAAGCTAAAGATGCTGCTAAATTAGAAGAAGCAATTAATAATCTT
This sequence comes from Acinetobacter sp. ANC_7553, assembly GCF_056779895.1. Lineage (NCBI taxonomy): Bacteria > Pseudomonadati > Pseudomonadota > Gammaproteobacteria > Moraxellales > Moraxellaceae > Acinetobacter > Acinetobacter sp. ANC_7553. The sequence continues at coordinate 8,306 of NZ_JBWYIV010000025.1, forward strand.
GAAGCTGATTTGGAAAATGCAAAGGATAAGTTGGAAAATGAAGATCCAAATGATCCATATACTGATGAAACTAAATCAGAATTAGAAAAAGAAATTGAAGAAGCTCAAAAGCTTGTAGATGACTTTAATAATAATATTGGTGATAAGCCAAGCATTGATGATGTAAACAACGCTCGTGATGAACTAAATAATGCTGTTGATAATCTAAAAACTGAATCACAGCAAGAATTTGAAAATATGCCTGCTACAGAAGCGGATTTAGTCGCGCTTGAAACGAAGGCGAATGAACTTCAAAAGAAACTTGATGACAATGCAAAGTTAGAAGAGTCAGCAAGATATACTGATGAAACACGTGATGCACTTCAACAAGAAATTAATGAAGCTTTACAACTCGTTGCTGATGGTCGTGATCCTGCTAAAACAGTTACCAAAGGTGATGTGATCAAAGCGACTGATGAATTAGACGCTGCGGATGCTGCATTAAAAACCAATGCACAACAAGAGTTCGAAGATTCATTAGCAACTGAAGCGGATTTAACTGCGCTTGAAACGAAGGCAAATGAACTTCAAAAGAAACTTGATGACAATGCAAAGTTAGAAGAGTCAGCAAGATATACTGATGAAACACGTGATGCACTTCAACAAGAAATTAATGAAGCTTTACAACTCGTTGCTGATGGTCGTGATCC
>NZ_JBWYIV010000026.1:0-7731 GCF_056779895.1 Acinetobacter sp. ANC_7553
TTCCCGAAGACGTAAGACTAATCTCAATTAATGATCAAAATAATCAATCCGAAGTGAAATTGATTTGGAAAAAAGGTAATGATCAGCTCATTGAGAATTGTGTTAAAGCTATTCATGAATCTTATAAATTAAATTCTTAAAATTTTCTAAAATTAACATAATACACCTTATACGAAATGCAAAATATTATTTATTATAATTCATAGCCTTATCGTATCCTAAAAAGCCTAAGTATGCCTACTTGGGCTTTTTTAATGATTTGTCACGTTCCACGCCTAATTAGTGAGCAATGTTCCACGATTTTGTTCATACAAGTTAAACAATCTTAGTTAATCATAGGGTCTAAAAAACGACTTCAAAAGCCTCTTTTTTGGTGTTCTTCCCGCCAGTTTCCCTAAATTGCCTATAGTTGCCTAAAATTTCCTAAAGTTGCGTTAAATTGCCTAAAGTTGCCTTAAAACAGCCGCTAAATCACCTTAAAAACAGGCCGGAATTGCATATAATTGCGGATAATTGCATATAGTTGCAGATAATTGCATTGTTTCAGCTCCTCCCCCGAGGCAGTTGCATATAATTGCGTAAAATTGCACAGATTTAGACGGCAAGATGTGTATTGTAGGCCTACGGAATTTCATTCCTGTCCTCCACTACTTTTACCTTATTCGCCAGGGGGCTTAACGGTAAATCTTGCTCTACGAGGTCCCCAGTCGCTGCCGCGATTTTTAACACCAAAAATAAAGGGAATAGCTTATGTCTCTACTCACCATTGTTGAGGCTTCAAGAAAATTTAATATCGGTAGAACGACAATTTATAAAGCCATTAAGAAAGGTGAGATCACCCCTCAGTTAAACGAACTTGGTGTGCAGCAGATAGATCCCCTCGATATGATCCGGGTCTTTGGCCATCCTGGGAAGAAAGCTGTTTCAGGAGATACTAAATCCAATGTTTCTGTGAACAATGATGATCTTGTCCGGGAACTACGCTTACAGATCGAAGAACTGAAACAAGATAAGTCTTTCCTGAAACAAGAGATAGCCAGTGTTAGACGTGATTTTGATGACTTCAAACTACTGATAGAACACAAGCCAAAAACAGAAGTAGCTGAAACAGGTGAAACTGTAGCTAAACAGGATCAGAGCAGTTTTGGTGAACAGAAAAAACAGGGTGAGAAACAGCCCGAAACACCATCCAAAAATGCAAAACAAACAGATTTTGAGTCAAAAGAGCCAGCCAAAAAAGGTTTATTCCGCAGGCTGGTCGGTGAAATTCTTCGCTGAAAAATAGCTCAAATGCGCATTTTTTTAGCTTTTGATTTGAATATTGCAGAAACAACGACTTAAACAAAAGAAAAAGCCCTGAATGTCTTGCAACAATCAGGGCTTTCGCTTTATATTCAGCGGTACGCAGTTATTTGATGGTGGAACATCAAGTAACGAAGATCAGCAGAGCTACCAACTCGTGCAGATTTCACACTAAGGCTTGTACCTGAACTCTATTTTCACAATAAAAAGTGTTTAGTTCAAGACCTAAAATGATAAGTCTTCGTTAATACGTGTTTAAAACCATCAAATAAGCATCCTAGATCGAGCTTTGCCCGCTTCTGCGTGTCCGTTTCATACGGTCGGCATGTGGTGTGGGTGGAAGGAACAAGCGACGCTAGCGCACCACAGCGATTGTTTTAGAGGGATATAAGAATCTAAAGCAGGAGTTGCTACTAGGGGAAATCGACAAAGCAACAACGTCAGGAGTAGTTCAGGGACGCTTTAAATTGTATGTTGGGGAAACCCTCGCAGAGATAAGCCAACTGTTCGGTCTGAGAACGTGTCGATGCGGTGTGTGAATCGTAATCTCAGCCTATGTAGGAAAGCACAATTACCTACTGTCGTGGACGACCGATGCGTGGCTCCGTCAGCCCAAAATTGGTACTCGGCAATACTCTGAGGGCTTCGTCTTTTGACAAGCTCTTAGGGTGAGTATTGCCGAAACTCTCTCAACGTTCACCATCAGCCCAGAGGGCTTGCCCGAAGGCTGAGGTGATCGGGGAGAGAGTGAGAGCATTTAATAAGTGTTTTGTCTTTATAGCTTGTATAGTTTTACTTTACGACATGGTGTATAGTAAAACTATACAAAGGGTTAATTCTTGTGATTATAGATTTTAAACATAAGGGACTAGAAAGGTTTTTTAAAACAAGTTCTACAGCAGGTATTCAGTCAGTTCATGCAGTGAAGTTAAAAAGACAATTAACGGCTTTGAATGAAGCACAGAGCATTGATGAAATGAATTTCCCAGGCTGGAAGCTTCATCCTTTGAAAGGGAAGCTAAAAGATCATTGGGCAATTACGGTTAATGCAAATTGGCGTATGACTTTCATTTTTAAAGATGGTAACGCCTATATCGTAGATTATCAGGACTATCATTGAGGTAAATATGATGATGAACAATCCAGCTCATGCAGGCGAGTTAGTTTCCGAATGGCTAGATGGCCTTAAAGAAGAAGGACAAGCGATTACCGTTACAGAACTTGCTGAACGTATCCACGTCACACGTGTATTACTTTCTAGAATTATCAATGGTAAGGCACCGATCACAGCAGATGTAGCTTTACGTTTGCATGATGCTTTAGGGATCAGCGCAGACCTTTTAATGCGTGTTCAATCAAAGCATTCACTTTGGATGGAATCACAAAAACAACGTCCACAGATTCAGCCATTTTTTGTACAGTGTTAATTTTTATTTATGCAGAACATTCAAGATATAGCAGATTGTTTATTTAATTTGGAATCACAATCTTCAAAAGTCAGACTTAAAAAGGGTTCTAGAATATTTTTTTTATTTGATACGCATTTAGGTATCTGGCGTGAGCTTTTGCTCAAAAAGGATAGAGATGAATTGTTAGAACGGACTAGAAATTTTTGTGAGTTTTTAAAAGAAGAAGAAGTCCACGCCTATGGTTCTCATAAGAAAAAAGACAAATATTTACAACATGTTGAACACTATTTAATTTCACTCAAAGAATGGGATAAGAAATAGATAAAACAGCTTTAGATAGGTTCTAACAGTCGATCTTCGTATAAGAGATTTTATGTTAAATAATTTAGAGGATAGAAAAATTTAATATTGACTTTATATCGGAAAAAATAACGGCATTTTTTTTAAGTATATTTTGTAATATATTGATATTTATATATTAATATATTTTTTATTTCGGATTTTATAGCGTACAATTATCTTGCTGTTTTAAAGAGATTTACAACGTGGATATTACACCGATTGCTAGTACGTACTCACCAGAGCTAGAAGAGAAGTTATTCGAAATAATTCGCTTAGACGCGCAATTAGATTCAACTGTACCTAGTACTATACGAGATGCTATTGAAGGGTTATTACGTGTAGTTAACTCTTATTACAGTAATAAGATTGAAGGTAATCCAACTAAACCAAGTGAACTTTTGCATTTAAATGATGAATCTATTGAATATAAATCTAAAGGACTTTTGGAGATTAAAAGACACATTGAGGTTCAAGTTAAACTTAATTTGCAACACAGCAATGTTGAAGAAGTAACTTCACAAGATTTTATTAAAAAGATTCATGAAGCTTTTTATGAGCAGTGTGAGCCTTCGGAACTACAAATTTTAGATAGTGACGGTATAACTACTCATCAAATAGAACCTGGATGTTATCGTCTAACAAACGTTAGAGTTGGACCTCACACACCACCATCGCCAGAAAAAATTTCAGCATATATGTCATGGTTTTCTAATGCTTATAAAGTTAAGTACCTTCCAGGCATGAGTAAGTATTGGGCAATGGCTGCATCACATCACCGTTTAGCTTGGATTCATCCATTCTTAGATGGAAATGGTCGAGTTTCAAGGTTGTTCACGGATTGTTTTATGCGTGCAATCGGTTTAAAAAGTTATGGTTTGTGGTCTATGTCTAGAGGGTTTGCTCGTTCGAGTGAGCAATATTATAAGTATCTCGATATTGCTGATAGACAAAGACAAGGTAGTATGGATGGTAGAGGTATATTATCTGATGATGGACTAACACAATTTACAGAATATTTTATAGATGTTGCTCTAGATCAAATGACATATTTCAGTAGCTTATTAGAACCATATAAGCTTGAAGAAAGAATTAACGTTTACTTCCAATTAAGATTCAATGAAGCTTTATTTGATCATAAAACGAAAAAGCCATTAAAGAAATTGCCTTTAGAAGCGAAAGATATATATAAAACTCTTTTGCATAGTGGGCCACATTCTAGAAAAGAATTACAGGATAAGTTTCAGATTAGTGAGAAAAAATTGAGGGAGATCGTTCAAGTAATGGTTAAAGACCATCTAATATTTGCTCCTCCTAAACACAAATTGCAAGTTAGATTGTCTCCACATGCTGTTGAAGTATTATTTCCATATCTATTTCAATAAAAAAAAGCTCATTTATGAGCTTTTTTGTTTTTTATCTAGCTAATAAATTTTAGGAGAAAAATTTAATTTCTACTTGGTCAATGAAATCACTATAAAATTTAAAGCCTAATAACGCTAAAGTTACTGGATGATGATTTTCAATAGGACTTTCTAAATGCTTTGATGGTGGATTATACCACTCACCATTATTTTGCACTTTAATTGCTCTTGGATGAGGCATTACAGTTTCTTGAATCATAGGATCACCTTCATAATGAGAGAGGCTTCCATTACTTATGACCATTTTTTTTATGTAATGAGAACCTTTATGGGCGCTTTTATATGAAGTATGACCAGGATAAATTTCTGTGATTTCTTGGATTGAATGAGTATCTGCGTCACGAGCCTGTTTAAGATATCTAAGAAGCATATCCTTTTTACGCAATCGACTGAACTGTCCTTGCCAAGGTTGAAACTCATTTCTTTTGTCTTGGCATGCTCTTTCAGTTTTTGCCCAGACTTTCTCTAAGCACCCTAAAAAAAATCGCCAATTTCTCTCAAACTCTTCAAATGATTTTGAATTTTCCATGGCTTCAATACTAGATCTAGCCGATTCTAGTTCTGCTTTAGCTTGTTTTAGTGGTGTATTCTGCATTTTCTCTTATTTCATAAATATTTTATAAATTAATAAAGCCTTTTTTATTATTTTCAACTACTTAATTTTAGAGTGATTCTAAAGAAAATCTGAAATTAACATAATACACGTTATACTAAGCTGAAAAATAGGAACTTAAAGTTCCTGTTTTTATTGGTTTTTAATTTTTAAGCATGTTGCACGCTAAGCTTTAAATCAGAAGTACTCTAAGTTCTAAAGCCAGTTAGCTACTCCACCATGGCCAGAACAAGTGCCTCTCCTATTCAAACTAAAAGACCAAGTCCCATCTCTACACTTCGCTGTTGCATTAGAAGGCTGCTTATTTGCTTTCCGAGGACTTGGAACGTACTTCCCATCTACGTTCGTATAGCCTTTTCCTTGGTTTGAACTGATTCTTTTATTTTGAGTAGAGGGTTTAGGTTGCGTAATTAGGCCGGGAGAAGTCTTACGTGTATTTACCGATGATTTTACTGTGGGTGTATTTTCTTGCTTCCAACAATTTTCCGTGAAACATATCCCTGCTAAATCTACCCAATAAGGATATTCAATATCTGCTGAAATATTGGCTAGGTTCCCTGATGTATCAAAAATTAATACTCTAGTTCCCCTAGTTACATGATTAACCACTACTGATCGGTTTGGGGAGGAAAACATCTGCAGAATGTCTTTATTTACATACCCTACAATCTTTACTTCTAGCGGCTCTGGTACTTTTTGCAAAAGCTGATTTATAGAATCCTTTTCTTCTAAGAATACAGTTTCACTGGTTATTTTTTTATCTTGTGTTTTTAGACTTACTGATGGGGATTCTAATGAAACGCATCCGACATTGAAAATTGTTAAAATACATATAGATATAATTTTTTTTAAAGTTTTTTTGTTTATATCTATCATGTGAAGTTATCTGAAAATTAGATAGTATGGATTATTATTCACTTATTATTTTTGTCAAATAAAATCATTGTTAAATCTTAGTTATCTCTTAAGAACCTAAGTAATTTATATTCAACTTCGCTAAATAAACATGTCTTAATTTAAATCTATTTGCACTTATATATAACACCATAGAAATTGAGATTATTGAGAAGAAACAAATGAAAATGAACCTAAATAAAATTGAGATAATAAAAAACCCCGGCATCCTGCCGGGGTTTTTCATCGTTGCTGATTGTGCTGTTGTACCCTCTGGTCCATGTGCAATAACTTATAATTTTTGTTTTATGTTATGGAACATCCTGTTCCTGATGACTTGATCATAGGAAAATTCCAGTATTGCGGATAGCCGCAAAGGGACGAGTTTCATGTGCGCCAGGGCGTACAAAATAGCCTAAATTTTATCCCCAGCAATTGGGGATAATTTTGGAACCTGGATCCGCATGACATGGGCACTGATTGGTAAATTGATCATTTATTGACCAATATTCTTGGCCAAATGTTACAGATCCGCTTAAAAACTCACCAACTTATTACAAAAGCCAATTTTTGTGCGTTTTATGATCAGTCTGAAATTTTTAAGTAATTGATTTTTATATTAATATACAAGTGTACTTCGTATAAGCTCTATTATGTTAAATGACACTTAATCAATTAGTAAATCTATAGGATCTATAGAGGAGTTAGAAAATTTTCCAGTGTATTTGTCATAAGATTGGGCTGCTAAGCAAATCGCGACCATAGCTGTAAATACAATAATTTTATTCTTAATAGCCATTTTAAATTTCAACCAAATTTTATTCTGTTGAATAAAAGATATAAAAAATAAACCATCTAATCTAATATAGAAAAATCAACAATCTATCTGTTTTTGATATATGTTAACTTTTAAGCAATGTAATTATTTAATAAGTATCGTAGAAGAAGGGAGTTTTATTGCAGCTTCAGAAAAGCTATTTATTGCTCAGTCTGCCTTAAGTAGGCAAATCAAAAATTTAGAGGATGATTTAGGCTTTAGTATCTTTGATAGATCAGAAAAAAAAATAAAACTTACTCCTGCGGGACTAGCTCTTTATAAAGGTTTAAAGACCCATCTTGAGAACTTTAGTAATTCAATTGAGTTAGCTAAAAAGATTAGCCAAGGAGAAGATAGAACAGTGAGAGTTTGCCATTCCAGTAGTATTATACTGGATAAGAAAAAATTAAAAATTTTAGATGATCTATGTGAACAGTATAAAATTAATATAGAAATTAATACGGTATCTTCAGAAGCTCAAATTGAAGCAATATTAAGCGGTGACATTGATATAGGTTTTATTCGTCCTCCTGTCTATCATTCTTTAGATGAACTAGGTTCTATAAGCTTATATAAATCATCTTTATATGTAGCGGTATCCGCCTTTGATAAAAATTTTAATGATAAAACTATTGTAGATATAAGGGATTTAAAAGATTTAAGGTTCGTTTCGACCCCCCATGCTGAGCGTGGAGGTCTAAGTTATTTAGCATCTAATCTTTGCTTAAGTAGTGGCTTCTCGCAGAAAAGAGCAAGAATATCTTCAAGAAAATTGTCACAATTGGATTTAGTGGAAAATGGCTTTGGTATATGTATCGTACCGGAAGAATTTTCCACAGTCCTTCCCGAAGACGTAAGACTAATCTCAATTAATGATCAAAATAATCAATCCGAAGTGAAATTGATTTGGAAAAAAGGTAATGATCAGCTCAT
>NZ_JBWYIV010000027.1:0-7095 GCF_056779895.1 Acinetobacter sp. ANC_7553
CAAATGAATACTGCTTGAGAGCAGTCATCTAAGCTATCCATTAAAATTTCATTCATTCTTTTTTTATGAAAACTAAGAGTGGCATTACTTCCAAATTCACTTTCTAAATCAGATGATAAAATTATAGTGCACTCATCATCCCTTAGCTGATTCCATAAGTTTTGAACTAATTGAACTAATGCGAATCCGATGTTGATTATTTCATTCATTTCATACTGTTGATTATCCACGTAATCCTCGATATGAATCTTATTACTGGAGGCTTCAAACCCTGTTAGATCTCCGTAAACATCAGCTATGGCTTCGTAATTCACCTGCTCTAACCTATCTTTGTAAAAATTAAAGACAATAGCATCCGAATCCTCATAAAAGCCTTCTAGTATCATAAGTTCTAAAATTGAGGGAAGCTGGACATCATATCTGGATAGAAAGAATGCATCCATTTGGGAACTTTGAAGTATCACTTTTACACCTGGAATATTTTTGCTGTTATTGAAATTAGATTTTTAGTATTTCTAAAATTAACATAATACACCTTATACGAAATGCTCTAAATTATTTGTTTTAATTCAATAGTTTATTTCGTATTGAAAAGCCCAACTCAGCTGAGTTGGGCTTTTTTGATGATTTTTCATGTTCCACGCTTAATAAGTGAACAATGTTCCACGATCTTGATTAGGTCAATTGAATAATCAGGATGCCTGGTCTTTTTCTTTTTGGCGTTCATCCAGCTCTTTCTTCAGCGCCTTTTTATCCTGGTACGATGCAATCAGCATGATCGGGATCAGCAGCGGGGCCACAATAATTCCCAGGGCAATGTCTTTCAGTTTCGGCATGATCTCTCTCCCTTAGTCATTATCAAAAACAGCATTTAGTACACGGCCAAATAAACCACGTTTTTTAGGTTGTGGCACTGCCACATTTTGCAACGTGGCATGCTGTAGCGTTTGGCTGTGGTGTGCTGTAGTTTCTTGCTGTGGCACTGCCACGTTTTCTACAATATTTAATTCATTATTCTTTTTATTATCATTGCCTTGTTGTGTTGTCGCATGCTGTGGCATATCGGTGTCGCATGCCGTAGCATCTTGTTGTGGCGCTGCCGTGGCGGGTGCAACAGTTTTTAACTCAATAAGCGTCTGCATACGGTCGATTTGCTGCATTAAACGCTCTTCACGTTCTTGGTATTTTTTAACTTCATTTTCTAAATGAATAATGAGTTTTTTTGTAGATTCATCGCTATCTGATGTAGAAGATTCAATTTGTTGAGATGTTTGCTCAGGCTCCCCAAAGCATCTAATCACTTCCGAAAGGTCAAATTGACCATCACTAGAGCGTGATAAACGCCCATTACGTACAGCTCTGTAAATGGTTGACCTATCAATATGAAATTTTTTAGATACTTCACTTAGCGATAACTTAGCCATTTACTGTGTCCTTTTTATTTGATGGCATGTATCCCACTTTTTTTAGGTATGGGGCTAGTTCTTTGATTTTTTCAGAGTCTTGTAGCATCTCAGCAATACGAACAGCAAATTGAGGATAGCTTTCAGTTCCTTGTGAATAGCGACCCATTTCAGGGAGTTCTGAAAGTTTGTTTGCAAACATATGCCGTTGAGCATCGGTCATCTTTGAAAAAAGGTCTAAGGTATTCGGATCTCTTTCTATTGATGGATTATCCTTTTTCTTCTGTTTAAACGTAAAAGAAAAACCTGAAATTGATCGACCTTTTTTATGCTGTTCATATTTTACAGTTATATCCGTATGCTCATTTATTTGTTTAATAGCAAGCTCAAGTACACTAGTTTTAAAGCGCTCCATACGCTTGTACTCTGTATCGAGTACACCAATTCTTTGACGGAAATCACTTAGCTCTATAACTGGAGTAGAACCGGTACTTCTCCAAGCAATTAATAGTTCATATAAGCGGACAGCATAAGCACTACTGAGATTACTAACTTGCTGTAATTCGTATTTAGTAAAATGCTCTTCTAAACGTGTAATTAATGGGACTATAGCGGGGGCAAAGATAAGCTTAACCACTGCTTCATTATCTACATATCCAATTTCACTAACCCAACGGGATCTATAGTTCTCAATATTCCCTCTTTCATTTATTTTTTGATAACTAAATTGTCTAGCAAATAAATCATTACAGGCATCTTTTAATGCTTGATAGGCAGTATTGCGATGTACACCAAATTGATTGATATAGCCTTCGGCATGTACTTCAAGGGGATCATTAGCATTAATCCCTTTCCCACTTTCCCTTGCTTCAACAATAGCCAATAAAATTAAACGTTGTTCTACTAAATCCAAGTTATAGCTTGCATTGATTAAGGCATTGTCTTTTACCACTAATTCTCTCATGAAGCACCAGTATTAATTATTATGCTATGACACAATAATTAATTTTAGTGCTATAAGCAAGGTAAACGGTGTCATGTTGCAAGGTAAACGGTGTCATATTGCAAGGTAAACGGTGTCATATTGCAAGGTAAACGGTGTCATATAACCCTTGAAAGCTTTATAAACAAAGGCTTTCAGCATGTCTAAAAGCATTTAAAAACTTTAAAATAATTAAAAGCCCAAGGAGTGAAAAATTGCCCTTGGTTTTCGCTACGCTCAAACTCTATTGAATCTCGCTTTCGCTCGATTCGTCGGGGCAATTTTTTGGCTCATCTCGTTGTGACTTCAATAAAAAGCAAAAGCACGATGAATTCGCTTCGCTCATAGAGCTTTTTTGCTCGCTGCGCTCGATCTAGAATCGAATTTTTATATGTAATTAAAAAGTTTTTAGATTCCAATATCTAAAAGATTGTTTTTCAGAGGGTCTAAGCGCGAATTTCAGCGATTTCACTCGTAGACACTCGTTCTGTACCTTCCTATGTGAATTTGAGCTTAAATCGCAAATGAGTGCATTTAAAAGCTAAGTTTTATAGTGATTAGATAAAATCTTTACCTTTTGTATGAGGGTCATAAGAAAAAACCGGTTTTTTAGTCTTCAATTTTTCTGTATTTCTTTCTGCATTCGTCATTTTCATTTTTTCATTAGAAGTGGGGACCATATCCTGGGACTCTAATTTTTCTATTTTATGTAGATGTACCTTTTTTTCACTCATTCCCATTTTATTCAAATTTCGTAAAACTGAACTGTAAGAAATATTGTTCGCTAGCTCAGGTAAATCAGCGTGGATTTCCTTAATTGTATAACCAGCTTCTAGCCGTTTTTCTATTTCAGGTAATACAGAGATGATGAATTTTTTAGCGCCATGTCTGGTGACCATAATGACTTCCTCTTTCTTTAATTCATGCAATTATGTGCAACTATATGCAATTAAGAGCTTTTATACGATTTTATATGAAATTATCTGCAACTATAAGCTTTTAAATGGTTTTTATTCATTTTGATGTGCAATTATATGCGTTTATGTGCAATTGAACTTTCAGTGATATTGGCAAGATGTGTAATGTTATATAACATGGCAAGCCTTGGTTATATAAATTACCCGACTTATTCGCTTTCAGCTCAACGTGGCATCTTGTCCTGCGGAGCTTTTGGCATAGCCAAAATGTACTGGAAATAGAAAAATGACTGAACAGAAAAAGCCAAAACGGATACGCCAAAAAGTAATTCAAGTTGTGGTAACTGAAGCGGAGAAAAAGCAAATTGAAGAAAATGCTGCTCAGGGAAATTTATCAGCTTCTCAATATTTGCGTGATCTAGGATTGGGTTATCAACCTAAAAGTCTGACTGATATAAAAACAATCCAGGAAATTCGCAGCCTAAAATCAGATATGAATAAAGTGGGTGGACTACTGAAAAACTTAATGAATGGAGAACTGACTGATCCGAAAGAGATCCGATCTAAAGTAAACGGGCTGCTGCTGGATTTTTCTAGGAACCAAAATTCAATTGATCTATTCATTTCTAAAGTCAGATCCGCGATCAAGTTTTAAAAAAGTGTAAGGTGTGTCCCCTTGTATAGTGGCGTTAGCCAGCCGTTCCTTCAGAGCTGTATTCAAGTAGCCAATCTAAAAAAGTGTAAGGTGTGTGACCTTGTATAGTGGCGTTAGCCTGATGAATTTCGCATAAGAGATTTTGTGTTAAATAGCCCCTTAGTCTGGGGCTATTTTTTTGAAATTTTGTATAAGCTGTATTATGTTAATTTTAGAAGAACTATAAAGTGTAAAAAAAATCTTATTTTTTTGAGTTTGTTACATCACGGGCGATAGCAACACTTCCTTGAACATGACCATCATTATCTTTAATTAAAGAAAAACTCATTTCTACATAGAGTCTTTTATCTATATCTTTATGAAGTGCTTTCGTTAAAGTTGGTTTGCCCGATAGTCTAAGATTTCCATTTTGGATAGCAATGTTAAAACCATGCCAATGAGCTTTACGAGCACGTTCAGGAATTATGATATCAAGGCTTTGTCCAAGTGCTTCATCTTTGGAAAATCCAAATAATTGGCTAGCCGCATCATTCCAACGTTGAATATTACCGTGATTATCAGCATAAATTAATGCATCACTAGTTTGCTCTATAATGAATTCGGCAAGTTCCTTATGACTCATTTTATAACTCCTTTTAATGAAAACTTTTCTTTCTGGTTGATTGCACAGTAGCCCCATTTAGAGTAGTTAGGAATACTAGATGTTCTATTACTACTATCAAAAATAAGGCTATCTTAAAAATAAGTTATTTAACTAATGTTTAAATGTATTTTGAATACATCTTTGTGTTTTTTTTAATATAATACTTCTACTAACTAACTAATGTTCCATTCCCTCAGGGTTAGTATTTTTTAAGTAAAAGTTGGCGCAAAACGACACCAGTTAGTTCATTTCGGTGGGCTAGCTGTTTTTATAAAAATTTTATTTTTCATTATTTTACCTAAAATAAAAAAAGACAGCTTATCCTATCCCTTGAGTATCAGCGATCCAATCACCAAGTGCGGTACCAAGTGTTTGAGAGAACACAATGGTTAGCCATTAAAAAACTTCACTTTTAGGCGATTGGATATAATGTACAGAAATTGATCCACTGCTGTAGTACAAAGATGACAAAGAGATAATCAATAAACTTAATAAAATTAAACTACCACCCAGATATACGAAATAAAAAAGGGAGTTTATAACTCCCTTTTTTTATTGATGATTTTTACGTTCATTTAGCATTGCTTCACGTAGAATTTTGTTCATACGTGTTTGATAGCCTTTACCTTGTGATTTCAACCATGCGAGTACATCAGCATCTAGACGAACTGAAGTCTGTTGCTTCACTGGACGATAAAATTGCCCATGACGAACTGCATTACTCCAGTCGGTGATTTCGGGAATATCAGACAGGTCTAATTGATCATCAGACACAGTTCCCTTAGCAAGCAAGCGTTTAATTTCAGCATCTTGCTTGTCACTGAAGTTTTCATTCAGCTCTTCGCGTGTATATCTAACCATGCTCATATTGATTGCGCTCCGCTTTGGTTACTTGTCTTGCACTAATGATTCGTATGATTTCACAGTCATCTTCATCAAAGATGGTATGAGCAACTAATAACATCAGTACTCCTTTGACCTTACCAATGGTTTGCCAACGCTCTTCCCCATTGGTATGTCTGTCTTGGATTGAGATCCGTAGAGGATCTTCAAATATAAGGCTTGCAGTTTCAAAAGAGATATCATGCTTTTTCTGATTCTTTCGATTCTTAGCCTCATCCCATTCAAAATACTGTTCCATAAAAAACATTCAAATTTGTATATACAATAATGTATCACATAATTGTATCACTCAAGTTGAATAGAGTTTTTTTGGTCAATTTTATTGGCTGAAAGTGACAAATCTGTTCAATAAAAAGCCGACTTGTTTCCTAGTCGGCTTTTTGCTGTTTTTCAGGGGGATGAAAATTTTTTAACTATATGAAAAACAAGGATATTTTAAAAAGCATTTCGTATAACCTCTATTATGTTAAATAGACTCAAAAATAGTGGAAGTTTTGCGATAGTTACTCTATTGATTAGCATTCCAAGCTTTTAATAAACGCCAAATATTTTGATCTACAGCTTTCCAATCTTTTAATGATTCATAAGGCATTCTCCATTCAATATTCACGTTAGGATAGAGAGGTGTTTCAGATTTTGTGGTTATTACGATTTGGTCTGTAAGATTACGATTAATTGTCATTAAAAATTCAGAATGGTATGGATCTGATGCATGACCTAAACAATGATAAGAAATATCAGAATCCAAATTTATTGAATAGCATTCTAAATCAAATTTTTTAAATGAATCTTCATATTTTACAAATTTATGTGATGTTAAATAGTTTATCCATTCTCTTGGTGTTCGTTTATATTTAAAAGATATGGGATCAAGTGTACTGAAATTTTGTAGATGCACTTTTACTTGATCTTGATAACTCCTATCATAAAAGTTATTAATTTTTATATTCTTAGCATTATTCAAAAGTAGATTAAATTGCATAGGCTTTTGAAAATCGGCAACGTTCTCAATTTTATCATCGTCATTTAGTATTTCTACTGTAGGAATAAAGTTAATAGGAAACTGCCCAAGAAAAGGGTTACTTAAAACTATGCCTTGCTCAATATTCTTTTTACCACCTACAACTGTTTTTATAATTAAATCCGATGAAATCCCCCAAGTCACTAAATCCCCTGATTTTGATATATCTTTATAATATTCAATATCCGATTTTTCTGATAAAGATTTAGACCTAGGTTCTGAAGAGTCAGTACATCCACATATAGCAGTAAAATGTATTAAAATAATAAAAGTTCTGATGGCATTCATAATGAAAGTCTTCTATTTATTAAATTTCCCTAAAATTAACATAATACACGTTATACAAAGTTGGAAAATTGAGACTATAACCTTAATTTTTATGTGTTTTTTGAATTTAATGCCTAGGCCAGTGCCTAGGTTTTTTATTTCGTATAACAGCCCTTATGTTAAGTATTTGCAGATATTAAGTCATTGTTTCCACAAATGAATACTGCTTGAGAGCAGTCATCTAAGCTATCCATTAAAATTTCATTCATTCTTTTTTTATGAAAACTAAGAGTGGCATTACTTC
>NZ_JBWYIV010000028.1:0-6308 GCF_056779895.1 Acinetobacter sp. ANC_7553
TTGCTCGGGCTGATGGTGAACGTTGAGAGAGTTTCGGCAATACTTTCCCTAAGGGTCGCTGATTCAAAATCAACATCCCTTAAGTATTGCCGATTAACCTGTAATTGGGCTGACGGAGCCACGCATCGGTCGTATCCGCACATGGTTTTGCTGACCATGCAGACAAGGACTAAAGGTTTTGCACCTTCTCCCACGCGCTCCCTGTCGAAGTATGGTGGTATCTCTGCGAGGATTGCTCCAACATGCAACTTAACCAACCTATACAACTACTTCCAACGCTCCGCCTATGTGAGATCCCCTGTAAGCGGTTTAGCCTTACGACTATCGCTACGATGCACCAGTGACACTTATTCCCTCCACATGCACCGCATATCTTCCTTTAAAAAGGGCGCACAGAAGTAGATAAAGCTCGACCGTTAGGTGCTTATTTGATGATTTAAACTGCTGAATTAACGAAGGACTTCAAATTGAGGCTTGTCAAACTGTTCTAATTCTTTAAAATAGATAGTGGTACTAGCCTTTAAGGTGAATATCAGTATGAGTTGCAAGCTCTGCCGATCTTTCGTTAATTGATGTTGCAAGCATCAAATAACTGTACCCACTGAATTTAATGGAAAAGCCCAATAACTTGCAAGAGTTATTGGGCTTTTTCTTTATAAAAGTATATAAACTAGTTTAGTTGCTATATAGCCAAGCTCTTTTAATACTACTTAAACAATAGTTATCTGAAATACCCAAAGATGACAAAGTTGAATTATCCACCATTATCATATGACCATTTATTCTTACATCTTGTTCATTTTTTAACTTAAGCTTTCCATTAGTAATAAAACCACGATCCCATCTAAATTCATCGGGAAAAATAATTGGAATATTATTTGCCCCAGTGTCCAAATAGACACAATGATCTATAACTTTAATAATACCTCCAGCAAAAGTAAGTCTAGAACCATTTGTGATTTTGGTCTTGTATGTAAGTAACTCAACGTCATTTTTAGGTTTAAGACTATTTACTTTTACAGGCTCTGAAACACAGCCCAGTAATATAAAAACAGTTATTACTATGGCTGTTAAACTATATTTTTTACTGTGTAACAATTGTGGTTCCTATAGAGTTTAAATAATCAAGGCTTGTATATGTGGCAATTGTTACAGGGGTTGATGAATCTGCACCTTGCCACGCACAACCATGCATAATTCCATAACCTGTTGTAAGTGCAAACCATGGGCTTCCACTATCCCCATGATAACATCGCAGTGAACCCTGTCCTGTCGTATGAGGATGACCAGCATTGCCATTTGTATTTTTAACAATTACAAATGTATTGCCATTTCCATCCATATTAGAGCCATTGATACTATCTACTTCACCACAACTTTGAGTAAGCGTAGTTGCATATTCACCCGTTTTTCCTAAATGACAAATATATGCACCATTCACAGTACCATTATCCCATGCTGTTCCAGCACGAGATTTTGTTGCTGTCAATTTTCTATAGTTAACACTTGAGTCAGCATAAAACTCTGCTTTTGCAGCTTGTGCGGAGCTAGTTCCTGCTGGTAAAAAACCTAAATCTGCTACTGAGTCATCTCGCCAGCCGCTAGTAATTGGTTGAGATGCTGATAAAAGAGGAATTATATATTTAGTGCCATCACGATCTGAATATTCATATTGTGAAAACTGCCCCACAGATGCGCAGTGTCCAGCTGTTATAATTCCTAATACACCATTTCGCTTACCTATAAAACCACTAAAACAGGCAATTTGTCCCTTAACAGATGCTGGAGCTGTTGCTAGTAAAGGAGAGCCTCCTCTTGTAGCAACACGAGATGAGTAAGGAACTACAATTACATCTACAGGAACATTAAGGATTCTCTCAGCAACTTGCTTAGAGTTACCATTATCAGACTTCACATATACTTTTGCTCCGCCTGTTTTCTCATCATCATAAACAAGTGTTAAGTTAGGCAGTGCTGTTTTTAACTGTTGTCGTTTCGATGAAATATTCTTTAATCGTTCATCTTTTGTTTTATAAATTTGCTTATTAAAACTAATCGCTGCAGTTAAAGGTTGAGAGTACTGATTAGCAACTGTTCGAATATCAGTATCGCTTACGTTAAACTGTTTTCTTAAAGCAGTATTACCTGTATTTGATAAAATACGTTGAACTACTTGAGATGATTGAGGTTTTATACTTAATACTTTGGGTATATTCTGAGGATAGCTTGCTACATTCACCTTCAAGCCAAAATCATTCTTACTATTATCAAAATAGATCCCTTGAAGATTATTTTTTACGTCATTTCTAATATTAGATATTGTAGTGTTGGCTCCATGCATCAAGATCAGCCGTCTAACAGCCTCATCATAAGGAACCCCATATGATGCTGCATAAAATTTTGCATCTATTGCTAGTGCTTCTGCTTCAGCAACAATATTTGTATCATTTGCAAAAGTATGAACAGATAGTACAGAAATAAGAAGTAAAGGAAACTTTTTTAGGTTCTTCATATTTTTAACTTTTGGTAAAATTATTGTGTTTTAACAATAAATCAAAAAAGCTACTTTTATTGACTGAATTTGAAACAATTTATTAGCACTAAAACAATCACATCCCCCAACTCATGCCACGGTCTTGTTTAGGTTGTGGCTTGTCCATTTCCTTTTGCCGTTCTTTTATCTGGACGATATTTTTTTCAATATCTCTGATGTTTCGCGCAAGTTCTGCTACGCGTTGGTCACACAGTTGAGATTCTCTCTAGAAATTCTTAGTTATTGATTGTGATCTTGCTCATTTCTTTGACCTTGCGATTGATCTACTCGGTATGATTGGCTGTACTGTGCTCTCCCTCGTGGAATTTTTGAAGTTAAATGTTTCTAGCAGTATGCAAGATCCTTAAAATAAAAACTTGCTTGGTTTCTTCATCAATTTGAATAATGGCACGGTATGGGCTATCAGAAATAAGCATTTCTCTTGTTCCTAGGCTTCCCTTTCTTTTAGTACGATTTGGCGAAAAATAGAGTGTTGCTAACTGTTCAGTAATCTTCAAATACATACTTTCAGCTAACTTTTCACCCCAGTTTTCGATGCCATACGCTAAAATTTCAATTAAATCTTGTTCTGCTTGAGGCAAATAGGAAACGTCATAACTCATTTGTTACGGCTCGCTACTAATTCCCGTGCTTTTTGCATCGCTGTAGCATGAACATTCTTCATCGCGATAGTTTCTGATGGGTGAGAGTTCAGAGTGTTTAAGGCTTCTATAATTTTCTCTTTTTCCCAATCTTCATAATCATCGCCCTGGATATCAAAAAGGCTTTCTAAGTGAGTGCCTTTTACATCTTTCAGGGATAAGAAGACACCAACAGGGCGTTTATTTTTAGTCACTAAGACTGGCTCACGTTGCATAGTATCGAGCAATTCGCCAAAGCGTAATTTTGCATCTTTTGCTGTAATAACTTGCATTATAAAATCTCACCAAAGTAGCTACTTTAACTATTCTAATCCCTTCTATCTAATAATCTACTCTTATTTAGATACTTTCTGTTCTATTACCCAATAATAATAATAATAATAATAATAATAATATTCTTATTATTATTGGGTGTAGATAGAAATCCAGTATTAAAAAGATGGGCCGTCATACCCTCTGTCACTTTTACGCGATTGCTTTCGTTCCAACTCTCTACGCTGCTCAAGCTGATCTAAAGCCGTGAAGATACCTGCTGGATTAATTCCGCTAATTTTTGTTGATACCGCTCTACTGAACGCATTCTCTCTGTAATTTGTTCCGTCATCGGCTTCAATTGCTGCTCTATCTCTATCTGAGCTAAAACTGGTAGCTCTTTGCGAATTATCTGCTTCACTTCTGAATCTATACTCAAACTCATCACTAACTCCCTCAAATGTTCTTGCAGCTGAGAGTTCAAGTACTCTTGTAGTTTTTGAGAAAAATTTGGAGAAATAGTCTGTTCTGATAGATTTCGCACGATCTGCTGATATTTCCGCACTATCGTAACTGCTTCGCTGTGCTTCTCGTTTAAAGTCTGCGTGTAGCTCTTTAACTCTTCGATAGTCGCTGATTGTTGTTGAATCAGTTGCAATGCTGTTTCTTGCTCTTGCTGTTGTTGCTTCAATTGCAGCTGTTGATCTTCGATGATTCTCAATAACTGTGTTTCTAATTCGGTCATCGTTTAGTACCCCATTGGAATCATGTAACCATTCTGCCATTCCCCTGCCTTCTTGTTGATCTGAATGCATAGGCGTTGCTTGTTGTTCGATGGGTTCTTGCATGTACTGATATTCAGACTGCCCCCTGATTTGTTCAGGTGATCGACCCTCATTTCTTTCTCGTTGATCACGGTATTTAGAGTTTGTATCTCGCTGTACTTGTTTTTGGTGATAAAACCAAGTGAGAAAATCGCTATAAGCAGAATAACTACTGCTGAAATCAGCCCCATATTCAAAATGGTAAGTTTTTTCTGTATGGCTTGATTCTGGGCCTGCTGCTCTTGGCTCTGTATCTTCTCGTTTAATTGCGTTAAATGGCTCAATTTCGATTGCAGCAAGCCCTGATACTGGCTTAGTTGCTTCTCGACCGTCTGGGCGTTGTTTTGGATACTCTGGGCTATTTTCTCGTCCGCTTCTTGAATAGCGGTCGCTGTGATATTGGCTCTTGTGCTCAAGCTGTCTTTGATAAGCTGTGACGTTTGCTCGATACCTTTCGCCAGTTGTTTCTCTGTATTCTGCAATTCGTCGTTGTACTTCTTGTCTATATTCGCCAGTAGCTCTAAAGCCTTGCTCATAAATTTCACCAGTTAAACGGATAGGACGCTTTGCATCCTCATATGGGTTTTCTATAGATATAGATTTTTGAGTTTGTCGAGTAACTTTGATTTGATTCGATTCAAGCCATTGCACTAATTCTTGCCGATCAGCAACATCGCCATTGGCAACAGCCCGATAGACTCGTTGGTGTAACTGCTCTTTAAAATCCTTAACGTCTTTGGGTAGGTTCTTTTTATTTAAAAATAATTGTTTATGTTCAGGATCATCAGGGTCATACAGTGAATGCTTTGTATTAGTAATCTGCTTAAAGAGATCCACTCGATCTAAATCAACCGGTGCATAAAATGGCTGTAGTCTTTTTCCTGTTGAAAGCTCAACATTAGGAATCACAAAATTAAGTTCAAGCCTTGTCTTTCCAGTGTCCTTATTCACCTTATCTTGGTGCTGTACCCATAAAATCTGATATTGATCTTTCTCTAAGCCAGGGAAAAGACACTTCTCAAAATCTTGCATAATCTGCTGCTTATCCTGGTCACTTAAATCATGCTCATAAAAGGATAAACAACCACTGGTATATTTTTTGGCAAAAGGACTGCTATCAATCAATTGTGCTGTCAGCTCTACATCACCACTAAGCACTTGTGCATGTTCACGCTCTCGGTCCTCACCCAATAAATAATCAAAACAACCTTTTGATAAACCTGAACCATGCCGAAAAAAATCAACGATCATCTGGACGTAACTCCCGAAGCTGTTGATCAATTGAAATCAGTAAATGAAGTAACTTCACTTTATCGAAAGCACCAGTACCCGCAATATCTGTATTTACTGCTTTGGCAATCTGATTCACATTATTACCAATTCGACCAAGTTCTAAAATTAAAGCTCGCTCTGTCTTGGTATAAGAAGATTCAACAACCTTAGTTGCTTCAATTTTTTGATCATCAGCTGCTTTTAAGTTATGAGTTTTTGTTGCTTTCTCTATAGCTGCTTGTCGAAGTAACTTTGCAATCGAGCCATAAGGATTATTGGAATCAAGTAATTGATACTCTGATTCTGAAAGTCTAACTTTAAAAGTTCGTTCTCGAACTGCTTTACCTTTCTTATTTTCTTGTTGTTCAGATCCTAACATCTCAATCTAACCTGCTTTGGCTCTTGTAAGCTTTAAATTGGAAAATCTTTGATTTTTCGATTTAAAGCTTTTCGGGGGTATCGGGGGTGAAGCCCCTGATCAAGGTCACAGAATATCACTGTTTAACGAAGTTAAATAGGGGTATCTGTGTATCCTTGCTTATTTAAAAATGGACAAAGTTGTTATATGAAAATTAAATCAATTGACGCGGTATATAAACTCTAGGAAGTATTGGCATAAATCTTGTAAAACAAAATGCTCTCAACTCTCTTTCAACGTCCCCACATCCCTCGCTTTGCTCGGGCTGATGGTGAACGTTGAGAGAGTTTCGGCAATACTTTCCCTAAGGGTCGCTGATTCAAAATCAACATCCCTTAAGTATTGCC
>NZ_JBWYIV010000029.1:0-5433 GCF_056779895.1 Acinetobacter sp. ANC_7553
TTCAAACATATTCAATTTGACATTGAATTAGTGAAAGACGTTGAAGGTGCGCCTTCTACTGAAGTTGAACGCCGCCGCGCATCAGCTTAAATCAATTAATCGGAATCGGGATAAGTCAATTATCCCGATGACTTCCCCTCAATTTGGAAAGTCGGAGAACGTCCATGCCACGTATTCCTGTAATTAATACCAGCCATCTAGATCGTCTTGATGAGTTACTTGTAGACAACTTTGAGACAGGTGAGTTTAAACTTCATCGTTCAGTTTTCACTGATCAAGCCCTTTTTGACCTTGAAATGAAATACATCTTTGAGGGTAATTGGGTTTACTTGGCACACGAAAGCCAAATTCCAAATAACAATGATTATTACACGACACACATCGGTCGTCAGCCAATCGTGATTGCTCGTAACCGTCAAGGCGAGCTAAATGCAATGATCAATGCGTGTTCACACCGTGGTGCACAACTTTGCCGTAACAAACGTGGTAATAAGGCTACTTATACTTGCCCATTCCATGGTTGGACATTCAATAACTCAGGCAAACTTTTAAAAGTTAAAGACCCAACAGATGCAGGTTATTCTGACTGCTTTAACAAAGAAGGATCACATGATCTTAAGAAAGTTGCACGTTTTGAAAGTTATAAAGGCTTCTTATTCGGTAGCTTAAACCCAGACGTCTTGCCATTAGAAGAATTCTTAGGTGAAACGACTAAAATTATCGATATGATCGTCGGTCAGTCTGATCAAGGTTTAGAAGTTTTACGTGGCGCCTCAACTTATACATATGAAGGTAACTGGAAACTCACTGCTGAGAATGGTGCAGATGGTTACCATGTATCTGCAGTTCACTGGAATTATGCTGCGACTACGCAACAACGTAAAGAAAAACAAGCTGGCGACAACATCCGTGCAATGAGCGCAGGTTCTTGGGGTAAACAAGGCGGTGGTTCTTACGGTTTTGAAAATGGTCACATGTTGCTTTGGACACAATGGGCTAACCCTGAAGACCGCCCTAACTTCCCTAAAGCAGATGAATACTCTGAGAAATTCGGTCCTGCTATGTCGAAGTGGATGATCGAGCGCTCACGTAACCTTTGCTTATATCCAAACGTTTATTTGATGGATCAGTTCGGTTCACAAATCCGTGTACTTCGCCCAATTGCTGTCGATAAAACTGAAGTAACAATTTACTGCATCGCACCTGTAGGTGAAGAGCCAGAAGCTCGCGCACGCCGTATTCGTCAATATGAAGATTTCTTCAATGCTTCAGGTATGGCGACACCAGATGACTTAGAAGAATTCCGTGCATGTCAAGCAGGTTATGCTGGTATCGAACTTGAGTGGAACGATATGTGCCGTGGCTCAAAGCATTGGATCAATGGCCCAGATGATGCAGCAAACGAAATTGGTCTAAAACCTAAACTTTCAGGCGTTAAAACTGAAGACGAAGGTTTATACCTTGCGCAACATCAACATTGGTTAGAAGAAATGAAACGTGCGATTAAAGCAGAACAAGCTTTAGCTGAACAAGGAGATAACGCATGAGTAACGCGAATCTTGAAGCAACTTTAGAATCAGTGAGCCAGTTCTTATTTAAAGAAGCGCGCCTACTTGATGATGAACAGTGGGATGAATGGTTAGAGTGTTATGCACCTACAGCATCGTTCTGGATGCCATCTTGGGATGACTACAATACATTAACTGAAGATCCTCAATCAGAAATCTCGTTAATTTATTATCCAGATCGTCAAGGTTTAGAAGACCGCGTGTTCCGTATCAAAACTGAACGCTCTTCTGCAACAATGCCTGATACACGTACAAGCCACAATATTAACAACATTGAAATACTTGAACGTCATGAAGATAAGGTTGTTGTTCGTTTCAACTGGAACACTTTAAGTTACCGCTACCAAAAGTCATACAGCTACTTTGGTATGTCACGCTACGAAATCAATTTGTCTGGTGAAAAACCACAAATTTTAAATAAATATGTGGTACTCAAAAATGATTACATCAATCAAGTAATCGACGTATATCACCTGTAATTAGTAAATAACAAGTTCAGTAACTACCAAATGGAATTTTGGTAGTTACACCAAAAAATTGTTCAAAAGATTCTTAAAGGATATTCAGCCATGTCAAACCATAATGTTGCACTTCAATTTGAAGATGGCGTAACCCGATTTATTTCAGTTGCACAAGGCGAAACGCTTTCTGACGCTGCATATCGTCAAAAGATTAATATTCCGCTGGATTGCCGTGATGGTGCATGTGGTACTTGTCGAGCTTTTTGTGAGTCTGGCAGCTATGACATGCCTGAAGAAACTTATATTGAAGATGCACTTACACCAGAAGAGGCTGAGCAAGGCTATATCTTAGCTTGCCAGTGCCGTCCTACTTCAGATGCAGTTTTCCAAATTCAAGCATCATCTGATGTATGTAAAACTCAAATTCATCAATATCAAGGTACACTTTCTCGTGTAGAAAACTTATCTGAATCTACAATTACCTTTGATATTCAACTAGACGAGGGTCAGCCAGATATCAATTTCCTTGCTGGTCAGTATGTAAATGTAGGTATACCTGGATCAACTGAAACACGTTCATACTCTTTCAGCTCTAAGCCAGGCAACCGTTTGACCGGCTTTGTTGTTCGTAACGTTCCTAACGGTAAGATGAGTAGCTTCTTAAGCAGCGAAGCGAAAGTCGGCGAAAAAATGACATTCACTGGTCCATTTGGTAGCTTCTACTTACGTAATGTAGTACGCCCTGTAGTAATGCTTGCTGGTGGTACAGGTATTGCTCCATTTATGTCGATGCTTCAAGTATTAGAAGAAAAAGGTTCTGAACATCCAGTACGTTTAGTTTTTGGTGTAACCAATGACTTCGACCTAGTTGCTATTGAAGAACTCAACAAACTTCAAGAAAAACTTGATTGGTTTGAATACCGTACCGTAGTTGCAAACCCAGAATCTGCACACGAACGTAAAGGTTATGTAACAGGTCACATTGAAACTGAATGGCTCAACGGTGGTGATGTAGACGTTTACCTCTGTGGTCCTGTTCCTATGGTAGATGCAGTTCGTGGTTGGTTAGATGCTGAAGGCGTTAAACCTGCAAACTTCTTATTCGAAAAATTCTCTGCGAATTAAAGTGGAGAGGAACATGAATCAAAGATTTGAAAATAAAATCGTAATCGTTACTGGTGCCGCTCAAGGCATCGGTCGCGGTGTTGCTCTTCAAGCAGCTAGCGAAGGTGCAAAAGTTGTACTGGCTGACCGTGCTGAATACGTGACGACCACACTTGAAGAAATTACGACTCAAGGTGGCACAGGTGTCACTGTCTTAGCTGATCTTGAAACCTATGCTGGTGCACAATCCGTTGTAAATAAAGCGATCGAGACTTTTGGCCGAATTGATGTGCTGATCAACAATGTTGGTGGTGCGATTTGGATGAAACCTTTTGAAGAGTTTTCTGAAGAGGAAATTATTAAAGAGATCAATCGTTCTTTATTTCCTACTTTATGGAGTTGTCGTGCAGTTTTACCACACATGCAACACCAAAAATCTGGTGTGATCGTGAATGTATCATCTATCGCCACATGTGGAATTAACCGTCTTCCATATTCTGCGGCTAAGGGTGGTGTAAATAGTTTTACTCAATCAATGGCATTTGCACATGCTAAAGATGGTATCCGCATCAATGCTGTGGCTACAGGTGGTACTGAAGCTCCACCACGTGTAATTCCACGTAATACTTCACCACTATCTGAGCAAGATCAAGCTTGGATGCAAGAAGTGGTTGATCAAACAATTGACCGCAGCTACATGAAACGCTATGGCACTATTCAAGAACAAGTAAATGCTATTTTGTTCCTTGCTTCAGATGAGTCTTCATACATTACAGGCACAGTCGTACCTGTAGGTGGTGGTGATCAGGGTTAACCCTGATCACGGACTCTTTAAATTCACAGGATCATTGACGCAAGGAGGCAAATACAATGGCAACCCTGTTTAAAACACTAAAAGAAGATTGGTCTATTTCCGCCACTGTCGCCGGCTTTTTAGCTGTATTGATTTCATATGCCGGACCATTAATTATTTTCTTTCAAGCAGCACAACAAGCCCAAGTTTCACCAGACATGATGATTTCATGGATTTGGGGTATCTCAATTGGTGCTGCTGTAGCTGGAATTCTATTATCAATAAAATTTAAAGTTCCTGTCATTACCGCTTGGTCGGCACCTGGTACTGCTCTGCTAGTCACACTTTTTCCAGATATATCACTGAATGAAGCAGTTGCTGCATATATCACTACAGCTGTAGTGATTTTCATCATTGGTATTACCGGATATTTCGACAAACTATTGGCTTTGATACCGCAATCAGTGGCTGCAGGAATGATGGCTGGTATCTTATGTCAGTTCGGATTTGGTCTTTTTACCGCGACCAATACCATGCCATATATTGTGTTTGGAATGCTTATTTCGTATCTGATTGCTAAGCGGTTAACACCTCGATATGCCATGCTTTTTGTATTGGCAGCTGGTATTTTCATGAGTTTAGTCCTCGGAAAATTCAATGCTGTGAATATGGAGTTTTCACTTGCAATACCCCAATTCATTGCGCCCGAGTGGACGCTTAACTCTTTTCTAAATCTTGCAGTACCTCTTATTTTAGTCAGCCTTTCTGGTCAATTTTTACCTGGCATGGCAATTTTGAAATTAAGTGGCTATGACATTCAAGCAAAACCGATTATTACCACTACCAGTATCGCATCGTTAGCTGTTGCTTATGTGGGCGGGATCACCATTGTCCTGGCATCAATAACAGCCGCACTCTGTACAGGTAAAGATGCACATGAGCTCAAAGAGAAACGTTATATCGCAGGTATTGCGAACGGTATTTTCTATATTTTAGGTGGTTTATTTGCAGGCAGCATTGTGATGCTTTTTAGCTTACTGCCTAAAGAACTTGTTGCTGCATTAGCAGGTTTAGCACTTTTAGGTGCTATTGCTACAAATTTACACGTTGCTATGTTCCAAGAAAAGGATCGTGACGCAGCTCTCCTTACTTTCTTGGCGACTGTTTCAGGTATGCAATTTTTAGGTTTAAGTTCAATTTTTTGGGGAATCTGTATTGGTATTTTAGCGCACGTGATTTTAACGAAGCGTCAAAATACTACCCCATCATCGTCTACATCGACCTGATCATATTAAAGGTAAATGTAGATCGTTTGTTTAGGAAGTGATTATGATTGATAAAAGCTCAGCGTCTTTAACCGAAGCCCTCTCCCAAATTAAAGACGGTTCAACCATTATGATTGGTGGGTTTGGTACTGCAGGTCAGCCTGCTGAACTCATCGATGGCTTAATTGAACTCGGTATTAAAGACTTAGTGATCGTCAACAACAACGCAGGTAATGGTGATT
>NZ_JBWYIV010000030.1:0-5068 GCF_056779895.1 Acinetobacter sp. ANC_7553
GTGTACAGATTATTTCGACGGAAGATCGAATTGAAATTAAAGCGGCAAAAAAAATAGTGTTGATTGGTGGTGGTTCACAGATTGAAATTAGTAGTTCGGGAGTTTTACCGACCACAGCTGGTAAGTTTGAGGTGAAAGCGGGGCAGCATCAGTTTATGGGGGGAGCTAAGGTGCCTTTGAATTTTCCACTCATGCCAAATGAAATAAGAAAACAGATCGCAATCAAATATCATGATGATGAGCCAGTTAAAGGTGCAAACTTTAAGATGAAATATGCAAATGGTCAGACATTTTCAGGTGTGACTAATGATGATGGTATAGCTGATATAAGAGATGCACCTGATGGTGAAGCAGAGATTATTTTTGGAGAAGACACTAGATCTTATCAAGTTGTTGCACAAGCAGAAGAAAATACTAACTTTAAAGCAGAATGGGATATCGCAGATTTAGAAAAATCATATCAACAAGCACTTAAGGATTCTAAAAAATGAGTGCAGAAAATAAAATAGCTATAATTGAAATTGGTTCAGAACTTTGGTCGAGTACCAAGGCTGCAGGCAGTTGGTTGGGTGGGGCCTTACAAGGGGAATTTAACGAAAAATCAACTTTAGGTCAGATCGTATTTGATGCAGTTATTAGTATGTTTCCTGTCGCAGGTGAAGCCACAGCTGTTAGGGATTTAATCGCTATTTCAAATCGCATGGCAGGTAGTGAACAAGAGAAAAATAAAGTCCTGAACTGGGTTAGTATTATTTTATGTTTATTGCCACTCATTCCAATATTTGGTGGTGTGTTAAAAGGTATTGGGCGCTTACTCATTACTGTGATTAAAGATGCCAGTAAAGCCGCAGAAGTAGCAATTGCAATTTTGGCTTTTTTAAGGAAAATGGGTTATGGAGACCCAATTAAATTTATAAACGCACTTAAATTTTCAAAATACCAAGCGAAAATATTATCCGAATTTAAAAACTTTATTGCACGATTAAAATCCTCGATTCAGTTTTTCTTATCAAAAACGGGCGTTGTTCTACCTAAGCATGTACAACAACAATTAAACTCATTTTTACCTGAGTTAGATAAACTTGCCAAACTCGCAGATAAAATGATTCCTTCTGCAATTAAAGAGTTGGATAGTGCATTAAATAAAGTTCGATCTGAAATGATCAACCAGATGAATAAAGCTGGTGCAAAGATAGGTGGTGGAGAAACTAAGGTTTTAACCACGGAAGCACGTTTAGCTTCTACTGCTAGAAAAACGATTCCAAGTAAAGGGCATAAACCAGCATCTTTAAGTCACTATAATCATAAGGACGGATGGCCAGATTTAAGAAAGTTTTACAATACAGATAGTAAAAAATATGACGTAATTGCTTCTTTTAGTAAGAGTGCCAATATTGAAGCTAATATATATAAGCCGGGCACAAAAATTGATTGGAAGCGAATCATAGATAAAAGATATCCAAATAAGTCTGGAGCATATTGGGCAGACAAAATGCCACATAATGGCACAGCATGGCGTTTCGACTATGCAGTAAAAAGTGGCTGGTCGAAGAATGGAATATTTGTTTCCTTGGATCGTATCCCTACAGTTGCCGAGTTGAAAAAATTAGGAATTCCCGTTCCTAAGAATTGGCAGGGACTTAAAACATGGGAAGGTAAAGTCGCAGAACAATTTGATATGGATAAGATGGAAGGAAGTAAATTACTTTTACCTGGAGGGGAAAAGCAAATTTATATTGATTTTAGGCATTCTGATAATGCACCAATTAAAGCGTATATCGATAAAATGATCGAAATTAAAAAAACCAATTGGAATGATGCCATTCTTCCTGAAAATTTAAAAGATACGGTTGCTTATTTAGAAGCAAGAGAAAAAGCTCGTAAAACGGTACAACAAGGGCAAGTGGCCCGCGCTACTTCCACAACAGGTCGAGCAAATACTAAGCATGAGCAAAATAAGGCGAAGTAAAGGAATTTGTAATGTATACGATTGATCGTAAAGAAAGAGACCAAACTTTTTATTTAATTAAAAAATATTCAAGTTACCAATATCTATATCACATATATAAACTAAAAAAAGAGTTTGTGGATGCATTTGAACAACAACTAAGGCAACCACCTCCTTCTGTACAAGATCAAACAATAGGTGTTCACGAATATCACGAAAAAGAATTTTTATATTATTTGTATGTCATCAATAATTCAGAAAAGGGATTAGATTTATTACTAAAAACTGAATCTAAAAAAGATGCATATGACTTAATATTTGAGGGGAGTATTTACGGTAATATTTTTGGTCGTTATGGTGATGAACATGGCTTAGTAGATGATGTTTTTTATCAAAATTTGGGATTAGGTCGATATTATGGGGATCTTGATGGAAATCACGATCATACAAAATATATATTAAAGTTATTACTCGCAAGTGCAATGACTTTTTGTGTATCTAATACTCTGTATGCTGGGGAGTACGTGATCCATAAAGAAGATAGAATTTACGATAAATGGAGCTACGAATCTTTATTCAGTAAACCAAACTGGCCACCATGTAAGCAAATCGTTGAACCGATTAGCCCATGCCCAGATTATAATGAAAATGCAACAGATCAAATTCATACAGGTGAAGAAATCCAAATTTCAGGCATTTACGAACCATGGTTTGAAAAACCCGTTTATCAAAAATTAACCAATGACCCTGAATATAATGTGTATGTTGGTTGCCCAAATTATTTTTTGGAAGGTTCGGAAGCTACTCAATATAAATTAGAAGGCACAGATGATTGGTATGATGTTAAATGGCGTTTAATTTGGGAAGACAATCGCTATATAGATGGAACCATACCCGAGGAAGAAAAGAATTATATTTTTGATATAGAAAATATAGGAAAACAATCCAATCAACCCGAAACTGAATCAACTGAAAAATTAAGTATGGCGGCTGGGCAGGTTAGCCCGAAAGCAGGCTATTGGTATACAACAGCGAAATTAAATTCACGGCAATACTTTAAAAAAGGCGATATTTTTCCTGATTTTGAAAGTGATTGGGGCGAGGTGTACTGGCAGTTTGATGGAGAAGAATAAAACTATATCGCTCAAGGTGAAAACTTTCGCATTGATGGAAGTTTAATAAAAAACCAGCTTACGCGGGTTTTTTTGATCTCAAACGAGATTACATATTCGGATAGTTCGTACCACCCGCACCCTCAGGTACAACCCAAGTAATATTTTGTGACGGATCTTTAATATCACAAGTCTTACAGTTCACAGCATTAATTTGGAAAGGGGCATGGAGTACTAATGGTGCTTATGTTGTTTTAGATCAGGCTCATCCCATTGAGGAAGGTGAAGTTTTATATCGTGTTTTAGATCCATGTAGTTTAGATAACAGTATTTGATGGATGAGGGAAGCTGAGTATAAGAAACTTAAGAGTAAAGCGGATTGGCGACGCTATTTTGCGGTATTTGCTTCATGGAATCATAATGGCGAAATGGTTAAATATAGAGTTCCTAAAGGTGGCTTAAAGGTATGGGAGGGGCCAGCGGCGAGCCAAACTTTTAAAAGTAGTGCTGGCAAAGTTGAGAAAGTAAATAGTAAAGGTGAGATATTTGTACTTGAAGGTGGTGGCATACAAATTGTTCTAGACCCAAAAGATTTAGTACGAGCAAATGTAAGTAAGCGTGAAGCAACCCCTTGGGGCTATGACAGTGGTTTAATTGGTGAAACGAAAACCAGCATGGTTGGTGTGCCGCGTTTAGAGCAGAATTGGTATGGAGATAAAAAATAATGTCGCAATCATCTGAAATTCGTCCGCAGGAAATTTTCCTACTTGAACGCTATAGTTCGGCTGAATATTTTAAAGAACTGGTAGATGCTTTTAAAAATATGCTCGACGCAGCGGAAAATGCACTTGAGCTGTTTATGCAGGATTTACCTTATGATTATCGAAATCAACATATTTCACAACAACCTGACATAGTTTGGGGTGAGCATGTATTGCCTAATTTCAGATCAACTCTTGAGAGCTTGAATTATGGATATAAACGTTTATTAGAGGGTGATTTATCTGCTTTGCAATATGCAGGGAATGTGGTGACTGACTTTAGAAATCAAAGAATAGACTATTTCCCTGATTGGATGGATGAGGGTAATTTAGCCTTATTTGATCAATGGCAAAGTAAAGCTAGTAAGTTATCATCTAATATTAAAGCTACAGTTTTTGGTAGCTGGCCTATGACTTTTTTAAAAGAAGACTATGATTCAGATTATTTAGGAGAGTTAAACTTACCATCATCTTTACCAATATATAAGTTAAACCAAAATGTTACGGTAAAAACAGGCGAAACTGTGCCACAGGATGGTATTTACATTCCTGAAATACAGGAAGCAAGTGCACAGCTGCTGCTTAAAGGGCATGATGCGATAGAAGCATTAGTGGGACTTGATCCAGATTGCCCACAATATGATCATGAGGAAGATACGGAATGGGTATTGGTTGAACGAATTGCAGACGAGGGTGGGTCATCTGAGACTATTCAAGCTGAAAATTTAAAAGGTTTTGCTGGGCAGACTTGTCAACAGACAGGTAATTGGTGGAGTCCTGCAAATCAATTGCAATCCCGTTATTTTGAACAGGGAGAAGTATTTCCGAAGATTGAGAATAA
This sequence comes from Acinetobacter sp. ANC_7553, assembly GCF_056779895.1. Classification (NCBI taxonomy): domain Bacteria; kingdom Pseudomonadati; phylum Pseudomonadota; class Gammaproteobacteria; order Moraxellales; family Moraxellaceae; genus Acinetobacter; species Acinetobacter sp. ANC_7553. Next base: position 4,663 of record NZ_JBWYIV010000030.1, read on the forward strand.
TAGCTGGGGAGAAACGATTTGGTATTTAGAAGTTACTAATAAGAAATAATTTATATATAAAAGATTGGATTGTCAAAATAATGATAAAGTTTTGATGAAGGTAAAATTCTATCTGAGATCAAATCTGATTGGGATAAGGAGTTTTAGTAGTTTGATAGTGATGACTAACTTATGCTTAGAAGCTGTTCTAAATTAACTCGTTTTCAAAAACAATCAGTTGCCTTAATCTATTATGTTACTTCACAACCTTATTTGGAAATGTTACTGACCAAACTGGATGATTTGATTCAATATACGGGTGGAGTAATTGATTTAGCTGATCAGCAGTATCGTGATCGTGTCCTCTTGCAAGAGGGATGGGAAATGGGGGATAGCTCAGCCAATTGGAGTACCTATGCTTACCCAT
>NZ_JBWYIV010000031.1:0-3573 GCF_056779895.1 Acinetobacter sp. ANC_7553
ACAAGCCAAAGCAAACCATTTAGATGCAAGCGAAGCCAAACAACAACTCGAAAGTAGCTTAAACAACGCCAAAGCTTTGAGTGAAGTGGCAAAAAATCAACAAACTGATCCACTGAGCTTACTCGAAAACTTACAGGGCTACCTCAAGAACTTAGAGAGTGAAGACCAAAGCAAAGCTGCGGCTTTTAAACAAGCGATCATGCTCTTGGCTTCACCAAGTTCAATTGCCGTAGAAAGTAACGAAGACATCCACCTCAGTGCAGATGGACAGATCAACCAAATTGCACAAGGAAGCATAAACACCAGCACCCAAGACAGTATCATCGGACATGCCAGCAAAAAGATCAGCTTATTTGCAGCGCAAGAAGGGGCACGACTGTATGCAGGGAAAGGGAAGATCGAGATTCAAGCCCAAGGGGATGGTGCTGACCTGATTGCGAGAAAGGGTGTGCAGATTATTTCGACGGAAGATGCGGTTTATATTACCAGTCCAACCGAAATTAATCTGACCGCCGGTGGTTCACAAATCAAGATTAATGGCTCGGGGATTTTTCCGACCACAGGCGGAAAATTCGAGGTAAAGGCGGGGCAGCATTTGTTTAAGAGTGGTGAAAATGTTCATGCAACCATTCCTTTAATGCCTAAATTGGGGTTACACAAAATACAATTTGAATTGCGAGATACTGAAACACAAGCGTTGTTGCCTTTCACTTCTTACATGTTAATGAATGATCAAGGGCATGTAAGCTATGGAAAAACAGATGCGAATAGTTTAACTCAGGCATTTGTCACTGATAAGCAAGAGAATTACTACCTACACGCAATTAATGACAAAATTAAGAAATTGGATAACTAAGATGGCAAAGTATCCTCAACCGAAGATTGCACAAGCAATATTAAAAAATGTACCAAAACATATCGCTTTACCACGTTTGAAATATGTAATTACTGCAAAAACATCTGAAGCTAAATCTACCTATGTATCTAAACTGACACCTTTTAATAAGTTTATGAAAACCCATAAAATTGAGGTGAATTATGATACTGCAGTAGTTCAAGTTGATATTTTCTTAGACGATAAATGGTATCAAGGCGCAATCCTTCCACATTTAACACAATCTGAAAGCGGAAAGTTTACAGAGATCAAGTTTAAATACCATCAAGCGCAAAGTTCCCCGATAGAAGAAAATAAAATCCAAAAAGTTTATATAAAAGAAGGTATGGAAGTTGGTTGGTTGTTGATTCGAGAAGATGAGACTGTCGATGCATTGTTAAAACGTATCTATGCATACCCTCCTACAGCAAAAGAATTTTCTATTTTTAAAAATAATAATGCCCATTTGCCAGAGTTATCAACCAATGGACCAATGACTGTGCTTAAGCCATGTCAGGTGGTCATTTTATCAAATAAATATGGTAATGATCCTAAGCTGAGTGAATATAAGCGGTTAGCGAGCAGCGTCGAAGAAAAATTGAAGCTATTGAGAAAGTCCTCAAATTTTGATGCGGCATTTTTTGCTGCAAATTATGAACTTTTGTACGATTATTGGTCACATGCTACTGAAATGGCATTAGCCAATGTAAGTGACCAAAAGAAAGTCGTTACAGTTGATGAGTTTAGGAAGGAATACTGTCAAGGTGATGATGATCTATTAGATCAAGTTGAAGAAAGAACGGGGCAAATTGTAGATAGCGCTGAACAAAAAAGCGAGCGAGATAGAAAGCTTAAAAAGAATGAGCTTCTAGTCATGAAAGAAACATCACTAGAAAAAGTGATAAAAAGCAATGATGCGATTATGGCTGTTTATCAAAGTGAACAGCTAATGAAATCTAAATATGCGAACCCAAAGCATTTTTCAGATTTTAAGAAAAAATATGCCTCACTTTATAGCCAGTTGGGTACAGCACTGAAAGATATGCATATTGTCGAACCCCAAACTCAAATCCCTTTAATGAGAAAGTATATGAAAACGGACTCTCTTATACGCTCAGATGCCGTAAGAGGTGGTTTGAAGCATTACGATAAAATGATCGTAGATTTGGGGAAAATCAGTATCGGTTTAAGAATGGGTAAGCAATTGGTGGTTGGTCTAGGTGCTGCTATATTTTTTAAAAATACAGTGGATGCCTATAACACGGGTGATATGGAGCTTACAAAGAAAGTGGCTATGATTGAAGGCAGTAAGATTGCAGGAGGCGTTGTTGGCGGATGGGGTGGAAAAATAGTTGGTGGTGGTTTTGTTTATGTTATAGGAATGGCTGCTGGTGCAGTAGGCTATACAATGACTTTACCTGTTTCCTTGACAATAACTGCCGTTGTAGTGGGGACGGGTATTATTGTTGGGGGTAAATATGGGAGTGAATATATGGAAGATTTATCTAAAAATATTACTGGTATATGTAAATGAATGATCAGCAACTTATTTATGAAGCTTGGATTGCTTATGGCTCAATGGGGTTAGGTCTTTTGCTGATGTTAGTTATATATATATATAACTACATGTTTATAAAGAAAAATAGTAAAGAGCTTTCTGAGAGAATCTATGGTATCGAAGAATACTTAGATGAGGTGGGAGTTTCTTTTGAAAAGGTAATGCAACTAAATTTTATATTTTCCTTGATGTGGTTCTCATATTTTGTACAGCATAGATATTTTAAACAGAAGATGTCATATTTCGCCAAACGTGGAGAAAAGAGTCCAAGCTTGTATCCAAACCTTTATCAGGATAATGTCATTTATTTATGTGAAAAGTTTGGAAAACAGATTATCAGAAATGAAGTTTTGTCTCTTGTCTCTCTTGTATTTATAACATCAATGTTTACATCGAAATATATAGCAAAATTTATTGTTTATTTAGGTTTTTAATATCTTAAATAAGTTGTTTACACATATCAGCACCTCTTTATTTCAAGATTTCTGCTGTTGAAAGTGGTAGTAGGTATCTTTTCGGTGGTAAATATAGTGCAGATTTTGCTGAGGATGAACTCAAAAAAAGGACAGGGGTATGCTAATGGAAAGTCAATTAGTTGATTTTTATGGTAGCATTTTAATTAGCTTACTTGTTATTGGCTTAATGCTACTTTTATATACATATATATATAACCTGTTATTTATAAAAAAAAATAGTAAAGAACTTTCTGAAAAAATATATGGCATTGAAGAGTATTTAGATGAGGTGGGAATCTCTTTTGAAAAGGTACTACAACTTAATTTTATATTCTCTATGATGTGGTTTTCATATTTTATAACATACAGACGTTATGAAAAGATGCCGTATTTTGCAAAACGTGGAGAAAAGAGTCCTAGCTTGTATCCAAATCTGTATCAGGATAATGTTATTTATTTATGTGAAAAATTTAAAAAACAAATTATTATAATTGAGATATTATCTTTGTTTGTTTTTATTTTTGGAATCGCATTTTTTTTCTATGAGTCTATTGCTGATTTTCTAATATATTTAGGTTTTTAATATATTTTAAATGGCTTTGTTGCATAAAGATTTTAAAGATAGAGCTTTCCTAAGTTGTTTAAATTTAAGTGACAACTTGGGTGTGAGGTCGGCCGAGCTCCGT
>NZ_JBWYIV010000032.1:0-3515 GCF_056779895.1 Acinetobacter sp. ANC_7553
TATTGTTTGCGTGCCTTTGCTTGGTCAAAGAAGTTATTAACAGCTATTTGAGTTTCTTTAATTTGTGCAGTTTAGCGTTTTATCTAACTAAATCAAGTTATTTGTCATGATTTGAACCACAACACCAACTGTTTGGGTGTTGTATAGTCAAGCCTCACGAGTAATTAGTATTGGTCAGCTTCATACGTCACCGTACTTCCACATCCAACCTATCAACGTTGTAGTCTTCAACGGCTCTTTAGAGGACATAAAGTCCTTGGGAAATCTAATCTTGAGGTAGGCTTCCCGCTTAGATGCTTTCAGCGGTTATCCCTTCCGAACATAGCTACCCGGCGATGCGACTGGCGTCACAACCGGTACACCAGAGGTTCGTCCACTCTGGTCCTCTCGTACTAGGAGCAGATCCTCTCAAATTTCCAACGCCCACGGTAGATAGGGACCGAACTGTCTCACGACGTTCTAAACCCAGCTCGCGTACCTCTTTAAATGGCGAACAGCCATACCCTTGGGACCTGCTTCAGCCCCAGGATGAGATGAGCCGACATCGAGGTGCCAAACACCGCCGTCGATATGAACTCTTGGGCGGTATCAGCCTGTTATCCCCAGAGTACCTTTTATCCGTTGAGCGATGGCCCTTCCATACAGAACCACCGGATCACTAAGACCTACTTTCGTACCTGCTCGACTTGTGGGTCTCGCAGTTAAGCGCGCTTTTGCCTTTATACTCTACGCGTGATTTCCGACCACGCTGAGCGCACCTTCGTACTCCTCCGTTACTCTTTAGGAGGAGACCGCCCCAGTCAAACTACCCACCAGACATGGTCCTCGCTCCAGATAATGGAGCAGAGTTAGAACCTCAATATTACCAGGGTGGTATTTCAAGGACGGCTCCATAGAAACTGGCGTTTCTACTTCAAAGCCTCCCACCTATCCTACACAAGTAAGATCAAAGTTCAATGTCAAGCTGCAGTAAAGGTTCACGGGGTCTTTCCGTCTAGCCGCGGGTACACCGCATCTTCACGGCGAATTCGATTTCACTGAGCCTCTGCTGGAGACAGCGCCGCCATCATTATGCCATTCGTGCAGGTCGGAACTTACCCGACAAGGAATTTCGCTACCTTAGGACCGTTATAGTTACGGCCGCCGTTTACTGGGGCTTCGATCAAGAGCTTCGCTTACGCTAACCCCATCAATTAACCTTCCAGCACCGGGCAGGCATCACACCCTATACGTCCACTTTCGTGTTTGCAGAGTGCTATGTTTTTAATAAACAGTTGCAGCGGCCTGGTTTCTGAGGCTGCCAGTAGCTCAAGGAGCAAGTCCTATCACCGCCGGCAGCGTACCTTCTCCCGAAGTTACGGTACCATTTTGCCTAGTTCCTTCAGCAGAGTTCTCTCAAGCGCTTTGGTCTACTCGACCTGACCACCTGTGTCGGTTTCGGGTACGATTCCTGTGTAACTGAAGCTTAGAGACTTTTCCTGGAAGTATGGTATCAGCCACTTCGCTAGTAAACTAGCTTGCTATCGATTCTCAGCATAGAGTACCCCGGATTTGCCTAAGATACATGCCTACAATCTTCCACCTGGACAACCAACGCCAGGCTGACTTAACCTTCTCCGTCCTCTCATCGCATTACACAGAAGTATTGGAATATTAACCAATTTCCCATCGACTACGCCTCTCGGCCTCGCCTTAGGGGTCGACTCACCCAGCCCCGATTAACGTTGGACTGGAACCCTTGGTCTTTCAGCGAACGGGTTTTTCACCCGTTTTATCGTTACTCACGTCAGCATTCGCACTTCTGATACCTCCAGCAGACTTCTCAATCCACCTTCATCGGCTTACAGAACGCTCCCCTACCACTTGCAATAAATTGCAAATCCGCAGCTTCGGTACATAGTTTTAGCCCCGTTACATCTTCCGCGCAGGCCGACTCGACTAGTGAGCTATTACGCTTTCTTTAAAGGGTGGCTGCTTCTAAGCCAACCTCCTAGCTGTCTATGCCTTCCCACATCGTTTCCCACTTAACTATGATTTAGGGACCTTAGCTGGCGGTCTGGATTGTTTTCCTCTTGACTACGGACGTTAGCACCCGCAGTCTGTCTCCCGGATAGTACTCATTGGTATTCGGAGTTTGCATCGGTTTGGTAAGTCGGGATGACCCCCTAGCCGAAACAGTGCTCTACCCCCAATGGTATTCGTCCGAGGCGCTACCTAAATAGCTTTCGGGGAGAACCAGCTATCACCAGGCTTGATTAGCCTTTCACCCCTATCCACAAGTCATCCCCTGGCTTTTCAACGACAGTGGGTTCGGTCCTCCAGTAAGTGTTACCTCACCTTCAACCTGCTCATGGATAGATCGCCTGGTTTCGGGTCTACACCCAGCAACTAAACGCCCTATTAAGACTCGATTTCTCTACGGCTCCCCTATTCGGTTAACCTTGCTACTGAATGTAAGTCGCTGACCCATTATACAAAAGGTACGCAGTCACATCACGAAGATGCTCCCACTGCTTGTATGCATGCGGTTTCAGGATCTATTTCACTCCCCTCACAGGGGTTCTTTTCGCCTTTCCCTCACGGTACTGGTTCACTATCGGTCAGTCAGGAGTATTTAGCCTTGGAGGATGGTCCCCCCATATTCAGACAAGGTTTCACGTGCCCCGCCCTACTCGACATCATCATGTAAGCCCTTTCGTGTACAGGACTATCACCTACTATGGTTGCACTTCCCAGAGCATTCCACTAAAGCTTACATAACTTAATGGGCTTTTCCCCTTTCGCTCGCCGCTACTGAGGGAATCTCAATTGATTTCTTTTCCTACGGGTACTGAGATGTTTCACTTCCCCGCGTTTGCCTTGCAACACTATGTATTCATGTTGCAATACCTATCTTATGATAGGTGGGTTCCCCCATTCAGAAATCTCCGGATCACAGGATATTTGCCGCCTCCCCGGAGCTTTTCGCAGGCTATCACGTCTTTCATCGCCTCTGACTGCCAAGGCATCCACCACATGCACTTAATTACTTGACTATACAACCCCAAACAGTCGTTCGATCCTACAAGTAGATCGTTCAACATTACAGTTTGAAGTACTGTGTATCTAAACACTGTACAGCTTCAATTCAAATTCATATACCAAAACGCTTGATTCAGTTAATTTCGCTAGTTCTCATTTCAATCACTTCAACTCAATAACTTACGTTATCTCGTTTCCGCTCTTTCTATGAGTATGAACAAATTATTTCAACTCAAATATATGCTGTTAATGATTCACTACGTCTTCGTCAGATCGCAGTCAACTGTGATAAATCACAGAGCTTAATAATCAAGGCGTGCAGTATACACAGCTTTATTACTAAGCTCTATAAGCTATCAACTCGTTTGCTTACTACGTATTCGAATGAATACGTGGTGGAGACTAGGAGAGTCGAACTCCTGACCTCCTGCGTGCAAAGCAGGCGCTCTACCAACTAAGCTAAGTCCCCAGCTTATCATTTAGATCAATGTATC
>NZ_JBWYIV010000033.1:0-3321 GCF_056779895.1 Acinetobacter sp. ANC_7553
AGAACCTATAGCAAAGACAGGGGTATATATTCCTGTGGGTGATCGATATGGCGTACCACAATTTGCTTGGACTTATCGTGATGAAAATAGTTTTACACGTGGACAATTAGAAGAGTGTGAGACATTAAATGCTTTAGGAAAGGACTTATTTTCTAAGTTTAATGAATACACAGCATGGACTCCCTCTGAAGAACTTAGAAAATTTGCAATTGAAAATATTAAAAAGAAAAAAATTGATGATGATTTTGGATATGTAAAACTACGTCATGATACTCAATTAACATTGGCCTCAGAGTTGATTGCAAATAATGTTTTTTCTAAGGCTGATTGTAGTTGGTACTTTGTTGAGTTAATAGAAGGTGAGTTTGAAGATATTGGGGTTGAGGATGTAGATACTTTTGCTACACCTGATTTAAAAGTTATAGGGGGAGAATTATGCCCAAGAACAGGTTATTGGATTTTATCTAATGATAAAGGAAAACGACTGTATTTCACCAAAGGAACCATAATGAATAAATCTAGTAAAAATTGGGGCGAAGAATATTGGGTATATGACGGTGAAGAATAGAAAGTTATTCTAGGCTTTTATTTAATTGAAGGCTTTGTCATGCTACCCCTTATGATGAAATCTTTGAACTCAGAACAGATCAAAGGGGGCAGTGCGTGCAGGAGAAGGTATACTCATCTCTACCTACAAACAGGAACAAGCGAAAGACCTCAGTGAAGTGGCAAAAAATCAACAAACTGATCCACTGAGCTTACTCGAAAACCTACAGGGCTACCTCAAAAACTTAGAGAGCGAAGACCAAAGCAAAGCCGCTACCTTTAAACAAGCGATCATGCTCTTGGCTTCACCAAGTTCCATTGCCATAGAAAGTAATAAAGACATCCACCTTAGTGCAAATTATTTCCACAGAAGATCGAGTTGAAATTAAAGCTGCGTTAAAAAAAATGGGTTGTGGAGACCCAATTAAATTTTTAAACACACTAAAATTTTCAAAATACCAAACTAAAATTTTATCCGAGTTTAAAAAATTTATTGCGTGATTAAAATCCTCGATTCAGTTTTTCTTATCAAAAACGGGCGTTGTTCTACCTAAGCATGTACAACAACAATTAAACTCATTTTTACCTGAGTTAGATAAACTTGCCAAACTCGCAGATAAAATGATTCCTTCTGCAATTAAAGAGTTGGACAGTGCATTAAATAAAGTTCGATCTGAAATGATCAACAAAATGAATAAAGCTGGTGCAAAGATAGGTGGTGGAGAAACTAAGGTTTTAACCACGGAAGCACGTTTAGCTTCTACTGCTAGAAAAACGATTCCAAGTAAAGGACATAAACCAGCATCTTTAAGTCATTATATTCATAAAGAGGGATGGCCGGATTTGAGGACATATAAAAAAGATGGTCCCCTGGGTGAAAAAATTTTTCCAGATATTCACTCATTTAGTATTAAAGTGCCAATTCAACCTAAATTATTAAAAGCAGGTTCAAAAGTTCCACTATTTCGAGTGGTGGAAAGAGTAAATCCTAGCAAATCTGGGGGATATTGGGCAGAAAAAATGTCAGAAAATGGTAAAGCGTGGCGTTTGGACTGTGCAGTAAAAGGGGCATGGAGTACGAATGGTGCTTATGTTGTTTTAGATCATGTACCTACTATTGCTGAAATGAGAAAGTTAGGCATAAGAGTATCTGATGATTGGGATGGTTTACGTGTCTGGCGTGGAAAGATTGCAGAACAGCTTGATAATGAGAGTAGCTTAGAAAAAGGTCATCAAGCTACTAATCTGTTACTACCGGGTGGTGATATTCAAATTTTTATAAACTTTAGAGATCCTCATAATTTACCTGTTAAAGAATACATCGATAAAATCCTCAAAGAAAAACCGACAAACTGGAACGATTCAAAAATACCAACTCAAAGTGAAACAATGGTGGAGTATTTGGAAAAGCGTGAACGATCAGCGAAAATTGTACAACAAGGTCAAGTATTAAGAGGAATTTCTTCCACTACACGTGCAGGCGTTGAATATCAACAAAATAAACAGACTGAGAAGCGTTAATCTATGTTAAACCCAAAATTTATGGCACCAATGCAAGAGCAAGAATCACGAAATAAAGCATTTTATTTAATTAAGAAATACACGAGTTATACGTTTTTAGATCAGATACGTGTCTTATACCAACAATTTTTAGATGCTTTTGAAAGACAATTAAGAAATCCACCGAAAAAAGTGCTTCAACACCAATTCTCAGATCACCTACAAAAAAGACACGAAGGAGAATATATTCATTTTTTGGAGAAAATGGTTCAACTAGAACAAGGATTGAATCTATTAAAGACAACAAAATATAAGAAAGAAGCTTATATTACATTCTTAGGACCTGACATTTCAGACAGAATGTTTGATAGATATGCTGATGAAAATGGTATTGTTGATGACCCTTTTTATATTTTGCTGGGTTTGGGATACTCAAAAAGTACTGATCTTTTTATGCCAATAGATCCTAGAATGTATTCTGTATCCACTAAGGTGGATCACTCTAATTATGTAAATTTAGTTTTGATTGCATTAAGTTTGCGCAGTCTGTGTATAAGATCTCTAGCTTCTGTTAAAACAGATCGTGATCCTTTTGCATATTTAGATAAAGAGACTACGCGGGCTTCAATAAAATGGTCATATGAGACAATTTTTTTCTCTAAAGAATGGCCACCGTTAAGAGTTTATCCTGAACCGATTCCTATGTGTCCACCTTTTAATTTAGACTCAAAAGAAGAAATAGCTACGGGTGAAGAAGTATATATCACAGGTATTTATGAGCCATGGTTGCCAATTAATGGAAAAGTAGGTTGTCCTAACTATTTTTTGGAAGGTACTACAGCAACTCAATATCAGTTAGATGGTACTGACGATTGGTATGATGTTAAATGGCGTTTAATTTGGGAAGACAATCGCTATATAGATGGAACCATACCCGAGGAAGAAAAGAATTATATTTTTGATATAGAAAATATAGGAAAACAATCCAATCAACCCGAAACTGAATCAACTGAAAAATTAAGTATAGCGGCTGGGCAGGTTTGTCCTAAAGCTGGCTATTGGTATACAACAGCGAAATCAAATTCACGGCAATACTTTAAACAGGGTGAGATCTTTCCAAATTATGAAAGTGATTGGGGCGAGGTGTACTGGCAGTTTGATGGAGAAGAATAAAACTATATCGTTCAAGGTGAAAACTTTCGCATTGATGGAAGTTTAATAAAAAACCCGCTTTCGCGGGTTTTTTGATCTCAAACGAGATTACATATTCGGATA
>NZ_JBWYIV010000034.1:0-2920 GCF_056779895.1 Acinetobacter sp. ANC_7553
ATGGGTAAGCATAGGTACTCCAATTGGCTGAGCTATCCCCCATTTCCCATCCCTCTTGCAAGAGGACACGATCACGATACTGCTGATCAGCCAAATCAATTACTCCACCAGTATATTGAATCAAATCATCCAGTTTGGTCAGTAACATTTCCAAATAAGGTCGTGAAGTAACATAATAGATTAGGGCAACTGATTGTTTTTGAAAACGAGTCAATTGTTGTTCTATATTTTGCATTATAATCATCTCCTAATTTTATCTATTAATCACTTGTCCAGATATATTCGGAAGACCAATTCTGACATCTTTTAACTGCTCATCAAAATCAGTCATGCCCCAACCTGTATCATAAGGACCATGAATATTCGGTTCCTTAATTTTGCTCCGAACTGCCTGATATTTAGCTTTCTCGGCTGGAGATAAACTATTATACGCATCCCGTCTTATTGGAGATTTAAGTGATAAACGTCCATAAGTATCCACAGGATAATAAATGGTATTGTCAAACTTTCCTTCTTTGAAAATGATCTGCTCCCAACCACCTGATAGATGATAATCATCTCCTAGAGATTTTTTAGTTTGACTTGAGGCAGGCCCACGCCAAACCTTAATGGATTGACCTGCAGGAATATCATAAACAACAAACTGCCCATTTGCATTCCAGTCTGGCCAAACTGCAAGATATTTACGCCATGCCGCTTTCGGGTCAGGACTATTCTTAATTTTAACAAAGACATCTTCTGTGATCCAACATTCACCAAATGCACCATTTGCAGGTGAAGTTACACGGTATAATCTAGCAGGTCCTGTGATGATATCTGCGGACAACTTACTAAATGAAGCAATATTATAATCTGCTAAAGGGGGATAACCATCCTCCACCATTGCATTAACCGTCTTTCTTTTACTAGCAGGCTCTAATGGTGCATGTTCTAAACTTCCCGAGCTTAACCAAGTTGGTCGTGGCTTTTTAGTACGCATTAAAGTAATGGCACGTGCTTCTGGTAATGTACCTCTGAAATGAACATTAGTCGTATTTCTCACTGCTGTTCGTTGCAGATATGACTCCATATCTAATCTATAAATAACTCTTGCCAATGCCTCATTAAGAGGTGCTAAAGCTTTTGCCAATGGGACATCTGCTGCATTTCGAATTTTCCTAACAATAGCGACAGTATTTTTAATTTTATCTTTTAATCCAGGAATATATTTTGCCTTATTGGTCAAATCGTCTAATAGTTTTATTCCTCGATCAAATGCTGCTAATAACTCCCGTGCACTGAGCCTATTTTTGACTTTTATAGTCTCATTCTTTAGATAAACCAAAATATCCACATTCGGTAGATATTTTTTAATATAATCTTGTACTTGCTTTTTCCTTAGAAACGTAACAACCCATGTCATAGCTGAGTCAACGGCTTTAACCACTGCTTTTCCACCGCTTCGTCTTACAAACAAGAAGAATATTTTAAGAACCCCTTTAACTAAACTCCCTAGACTTGGAAATAACCCTATTAAAGTTAGAGCTAAAGCAACCCAAGCCCATTGATCAGACATATCCTCATTTAGTTTTTTACAATTCGCCACTAAATCTCGGACATCACATATCTGGTCTACAAACGGAATCATAGAAATTGCAGCATCAAATACAATTTGCCCAGTACTACGATTTTCATTGAAGTCACCTTCAATGGCTTCTACCATCCACTCCCATATACTTTTTTCCTCTTGAAAATCTTTTTGCTCACCAGTCATCCAAGCTAATGCATCTCTAGCTTGTGTAGCATTAGGAATATTATTTGCCATTGTATATTTCCCCAGAATTAGAGATTGATGAGATGTCTTCAATTTCTAATAATTCTTCCAATGGGTCGGCATTTCTTTCTTTACCTTCTTGAGTTTCATACACTACTTTTTTTATAGTTTCTGGCGGTATATTTTCATGCCTTGTAAATCCATTAGCATCCAGTTTTCCTACTAATGTTGTTCCATTTTTGAAGAAAATTTTATAACCATTATTTGCAACTCCCTTTCTTGTTTCAGGGTCACGATAATCTAATTCAATCCAATTCTTTATATCTGCACTCGGTAAATTTAGTGGTGTCAACTGAACATTCATACCACCTTTGAACAAATGCTGACCCGCTTTCACTTCAAACTTGCCAGCTGTGGTAGGTAAAACTCCCGAACTGCTAATTTCAATCTGTGAACCACCACCAATCAACACTATTTTTTTTGCCGCTTTAATTTCAATTCGATCTTCCGTCGAAATAATCTGTACACCCTTTCTTGCAATCAGATCAGCACCATCCCCTTGGGCTTGAATCTCGATCTTCCCTTTCCCTGCATACAATCGTGCCCCTTCTTGCGCTGCAAATAAGCTGATCTTTTTGCTGGCATGTCCGATAATGCTGTCTTGCGTGCTTGTGTTAATGCTTCTTTGTGCAATCTGGTTAATCTGCCCATCTGCACTGAGATGAATGTCTTCGTTACTTTCTACGGCAATTGAACTTGGTGAAGCCAAGAGCATGATCGCTTGTTTGAAGGCCGCGGCTTTGCTTTGATCTTCGCTCTCTAAGTTCTTGAGATAGCCCTGTAGGTTTTCGAGTAAGCTCAGTGGATCAGTCTGTTGATTCTTTGCCACTTCACTCAAAGCTTTGGCGTTGTTTAAGCTACTTTCGAGTTGTTGTTTGGCTTCGCTTGCATCGAGATGGTTGGCTTTGGCTTGTTCTTGTTTGTAGGTGGAGATGAGTATGCCTTCGCCTGCTCGTACTGCACCCCATTGGTCTGTTCTGAGTTCGAAGCCTTCGCCTCGTCCTTCACTTTCTGTGGTTGCTTTGGGATGACTGAGATTCCCTAGGTTGAGTTGGCTCGCCCCGTGGGTGTTTTGCAGTTGGGTGGAGATTTGTCCTGTGGTGTCAT
>NZ_JBWYIV010000035.1:0-2682 GCF_056779895.1 Acinetobacter sp. ANC_7553
CCTTAAACTTTTTGCAGCCTTAAGTAAAGATATACAGAATTTTTGAAAAAAGCATAGGTCTAGATAATCAAGCTAGATTTTTTAGAACTCCACATTGGTCAATTGTACATAAGCCATCACAAGTACCTCTTAAATCAGATAATTGTTCAATAAGCTTTTGTTGCTTGATTATATTTTCTCTGATAGCACTGACATGTAAGTCAATTAATTCATTCACATCTGAACAATTTTTCTTGGGATTATCTTTATAGGTGAGTAATTGACGAATTTCATTCAAACTCATATTTAAAGTTCGGCAATTCAAAATAAACTTAATTCGCTCAACATAGCCTATATCGTAAAGGCGGTAATTTCCTTCTGTTCTTTCGGGTTCCGGAATTAAACCTTCCTTTTCATAAAACCTAATTGTTAATACTGAACATGAGGTTTTTTTAGAGAGTTCACCAATTTTTAAATGCATTGAGTTGGTATTTCCAAAAAATCTTGACTCTATAGTAACTATAGGGATTCTAATATTCAAAGTTTATAAATTTTTTTAATGGGTATAACTATGAGTGGTTGTGGATGTAGTAAAGAAACACCATGCGAAGATAAGAAATCTCAACAAGAAAATCATCCATCAATTGCAGAAGCAAGCAATTCAAAGAATTGTGATAATACGCCTAGCTGTTGTGGTGAAGAGGAAGAAGAAAAATCTTCATCTCCTTGCTGTAACACTTCAAACAGTTGTGAAGATACCGCTCAATCCTGTTGTGGTTCTGATCCCAAAGAAAATTTAAGCACTGAAAACGTTTTAAAAGATTCGCACTACATGAGTGAATACTTAGTTCCCAAAATGGATTGTTCTGCGGAAGAACAGATGGTTCGTATGGCGCTATCTTCAATTGATGGTGTTCAAAAACTCATCTTTGATTTACCTAACCGTTATTTAAAGGTTCTACATAATCAAAAAGATGAAAATATAACCACCAAACTTGAAGGACTGGGTTTTGGGGCAAAGCTTGTGAAGACTGAAACTTATATAAGCAATCAACAGGCCAAGCAAACAAGTACCTACACCATTCCTAAAATGGATTGCTCTGCTGAAGAGCAAATGGTCCGTATGACTCTTGCAGATCTTGAAGCAGTTAAAGGTCTTACTTTTGATCTTCCCAATCGAAAACTGAAAGTCTTCCATAATGAAGGGATTCAGCAAATTACGGCCAAACTTGAAGGACTGGGTTTTGGGGCGAAACTTGATGAAACACAGCTTTCTTCAGGTGACCTACCCAATGAACCTGATCCTGTAAGACAAGCTAAAGTACTTAAACTGTTATTAGGCATTAATGCTCTACTGTTCTTTATAGAATTCATCAGCGGTATTATTGCTGCTTCTACAGGATTGATTGCTGATTCTCTAGATATGTTTGCCGATGCAGCCGTTTATGGTATTGCGCTATATGCCGTCGGGAAAGCTGCGAAATATCAAGTAAAAGCAGCTCATTTTGCAGGCTGGATTCAGTTATTACTCGCTGTCATCGTGATTGTTGACGTCATTAGACGATTCATGTTTGGAAGCGAGCCAGAATCAACGCTCATGATTGTTATTGGCCTGCTCGCACTTATAGCTAACGTGACATGCTTATATCTTATTTCTGGTCATCGAGAAGATGGCGCACATATGAAAGCCAGTTGGATTTTCTCAGCGAATGACGTTGTGGTAAATATGGGCGTCATATTTGCCGGTGTACTCGTGGCATGGACGGGATCAGCTTATCCAGACTTAATCATTGGTATACTAGTTTCTTTATTCGTACTTAATGGTGCTCGAAAGATTTTGGCTTTGAAGTAAGGTACAACAAGAGTTATACCGAGCGAACCAATACTAAAAACCCCAGCAGGATGCCGGGGTTTTTTCTTTTCTAAACATCTGGGGTGATTGATTAAATGGTCATCTAAAATCAGTATGATAGTTCAATCTCCCCCCTCGAATAGGCTTTTTCATAGATTTATCACATTCCCTCATTTTCATAAGCTAAACTAAATATAGTCGAAAATTCAATTGAGTTATTCCCCGGCTTTTAAATAGCGGTATACCGCTTGACGACTAATACCGAATGCCTGACCTAATGCCATTTTTGAAGGATATTTCCCTTCCTTCCATGCTTGTCGTAAAGCTTCAGCCTGCTCAGGTTTCAATTTATGTACCCGACCTTTGTACTTCCCTTGAGCTGATGCCAGTTTAATTCCTTCCTTTTGCCGCTCCAGAATAATCTCACGTTCGAACTGTGCAAAAGCACCCATCAGTTGCAGCATCAAATTATCCATCGGAGTGGATTGGGCCGTAAAAGTAATATTTTCTTTTACAAACTGGATGGAGATCCCTCGTTTGACCAGTTTATCTACTTCAGTCACCAAATCTTTTAAGCTTCGCGCAAAACGATCCATGGAATGTACTATCACCTGGTCTCCTTCCCGGACATAATTCAACATTTCTTGAAATTTCGGTCGGTCGGTATTTTTACCTGACGCACGATCAACAAAAATCCGGTCGACTTCAATTCCCTCAAGTTGACGTCCAGTGTTTTGCTCGACAGAACTGACCCGGACATACCCTACTTTTTGGCCTTTCACTTTTTCACGCCCCAATTGAAGAAAAATGAACAATTTCGTAAATTATAAATTTTTAATACCAAAGTTACA
>NZ_JBWYIV010000037.1:0-1604 GCF_056779895.1 Acinetobacter sp. ANC_7553
AAAATTCAATCAGCAACAATTAAACAGGTCGATAAACCTAAGTTTTTAGATTTACCAAATATGCAGATCAATCGAATCTCTTACGGCATGTCTAGAGATAAAAAATTCAATTATCTGAAACAAGAAAATGAATCGCCTGATGATTTTATGTATCGACTTCGAATTATGCTAAAAGATCCAAAACAGCAAATTCAATTTTATGAATACTAAAAAAACAATAACTTATTTTTTAATCTGATTCACTTACGATTATGTCGAAATAGCTCTTAAATTTAGACTTTTGCTCCTCATCGGAAGTCGAATTAATTAAATTTTCCATTTCTTTTTTATATTGTTGATGTCCAGCTTTGTAGTACATCGCATAATATGTAAAGTTATTTTCTAAATATAAAGGATCACTTTCATCCATTTGCTCCAGTGTTAGCTTAATTTTTTGGGCTATATTTTCATAGCAACTTTTTACTACTAATTCTCCCTTATTCATCATTTCTAGCAGTTGACACTGAAAAGTATATCTATTGGTGTTTTCAGGGTTCTTTTTTATTAAAATCTGATTAAAATCATATGCTTCACTATATTTTTTTGTTTGCATATAGATATTCATAATAATGTTATTTCTTTCATTTTCATTTTTAATTTGATGCGCTCGAGGTAAAAATAAATTTAACTCCTCACGAAACTTCAGTTCATCTCCATTTATTAAATATGTAGAAATATTATTATATTCATTGATTAAATTTTGATCCTCTGATGAAAGATTCACTGTCTCTTCTAATTTAACATTTTTCTTTACTTCTTCATTTGCATTAGAACAAGCGGGGAAAGATACTAAAATAAAAATAGAAAAAAAAATATTCAGTATATTCTTCATAAAACTCTCAGATTTTTTTAGCAAAAGAACTTATGCTAAATTCATATGACTTTGTTGGTGGAGTTGGAATAACTATCCCTACAGAGCCGTTGTACTGTGCGGTATATCCCAATTTAACACTAACTTTTACAACACTTAGATTAGGTTTTGGCAACTTTATCGTAGAACTACCCACTGGAGCTTTATTGTTACTACTATCCCAAAAACCTGGGTCTTTTTTTAATCTAGTTGTTGTGTAAATTTTATCATCTCTAGATATAACAATTTCACCAAATGGGAAAACTTTTGCATCATTTGATAAAGGATGTGCGTTTATTGAGACACTAATAAAAAGATCATCTCCAGTAACCCTATAGTTCAGAAAATAACTTACTGCTCCAGAAATCATTTGCAATAAACTAACACCTTTACTATCTGTCTCACTAGGAGTTATCACAGCTCTATGTTGTATAAAAACATCTGTTTTATAATTCTGGACATAAAAGTTTTCATAATTTTCTTTTGAGTTAAAACTATTCGATAAACTCTGCTGAACATTAATAGGCTGAAAAACCGGTATAGAAGAAAAGAAACTAGCCCCACCACTGTCACCCACGACATGAGACTGTTGAGGTTGAATAGTAGCTCCACAGGTTAACTTATCCCCGACATAAGCCACAGGCTTACCATCGATAATCACATGATCATGGCTCTTAATCACAGTAGACCAACATTTACATTTAGGACAGTAATG
>NZ_JBWYIV010000038.1:0-1590 GCF_056779895.1 Acinetobacter sp. ANC_7553
TATTACTCCTTTGGAGACGTTAGCAATGTTAGATCAAAATACTTCAGCTCAATTAAAAACGCTTTTAGAACGCCTTGAAGGTCCAATCGAATTGGTTGCGACTTTAAATGATTCAGACAAATCTGCAAAAATCAAAGAACTTGTGGAAGAAGTGGCTGCACTTTCTCCATTCGTCACAGCTCGTTTTGATGGACAAAATAAACGTGTGCCGAGCTTTGGTATTGCTAAAGCGGGTGAAGAACCGCGTGTCTTCTTCGCAGGTTTACCAATGGGTCATGAGTTCACTTCTTTGATTTTGGCATTGCTACAAACTTCTGGTTATGCACCAAAAGTATCTGATGAAGTATTAGCATCCATTAAAGCTTTAGAAATCAAATCTGACTTTGATGTATTCGTATCTTTAAGCTGTCATAACTGCCCAGATGTGGTTCAAGCACTTAACTTGATCGCAATCTACAACCCTGGCACAACAGCAACCATGATTGATGGTGCATTCTTCCAAGACGAAGTAGAGGAACGCAAAATCATGGCTGTACCAATGGTGTTCCAAGACAACGAACATATTGGTCAAGGTCGTATGACATTGGAAGAGATTGTTGCGAAGCTTGATACTAATTCTGCTGCGAAAGATGCTGAAAAGCTCAATGCCAAAGATGCATTTGATGTGCTTGTGATCGGTGGTGGTCCTGCAGGTAACACATCTGCAATCTATGCCGCTCGTAAAGGTATCCGTACAGGAATCGTTGCTGAGCGCATGGGTGGTCAGGTCATGGACACCATGGACATTGAAAACTTTACATCAGTGCAAAAGACGCAAGGTCCTAAGTTTGCAGCTGAAATGGAAGCACATGTTCGTGAATACGGTGTCGACATCATGAACCTACAACGTGTGTCTGACATTAAAGGTGCAGATGAAACTGCCAACGGTTTAGTTGAAGTGACTTTAGAGAATGGTGCAAAACTTGAATCGAAAACGGTCATCCTGTCTACAGGTGCACGTTGGAGAGAAATGAATGTACCAGGTGAGCAAGAATACAAAACCCGTGGTGTTGCGTACTGCCCACACTGTGATGGTCCATTGTTCAAAGGCAAACGTGTGGCTGTGATCGGTGGTGGTAACTCTGGTGTTGAAGCTGCGATTGACCTTGCAGGTATTGTTGAGCATGTCACTTTGGTTGAGTTTGATACCAAACTGCGTGCTGACCAAGTCCTTCAAGATAAATTGAACAGCTTACCTAACACGACTGTCATCAAAAATGCGTTGTCTACAGAAGTCGTTGGTGATGGCAAACAAGTCACTGCACTGAAATACAAAGACCGTGCGACGGATGAAGAACACACTGTCGAATTGGCGGGGATCTTCGTACAAATCGGTTTGTTACCAAACACGGATTTCTTAAAAGAAACCCAAGTTGAATTAACTAACCGTGGTGAGATTGTGATTAATGATCGCAACGAAACCAATGTAAAAGGTGTATTTGCTGCGGGTGACTGTACAACAGTACCTTATAAGCAAATCATCATTGCCACTGGTGAAGGCGCGAAAGCATCACTGTCAGCGTTTGATTACATCATTCGTTCTGGACAGTA
>NZ_JBWYIV010000039.1:0-1407 GCF_056779895.1 Acinetobacter sp. ANC_7553
TTTAAGCTGATGCGCGGCGGCGTTCAACTTCAGTAGAAGGCGCACCTTCAACGTCTTTCACTAATTCAATGTCAAATTGAATATGTTTGAACGCACCTTTCAGACCACGACGAGCAATTTCAGCTTCATCAGTTACATCTACAGCAGTTGCCACTAAGCCATCACGCGTTGCAAATGCAAAGTCATCCCAAAGGTATTCATCACCTTCGATGTTGAACTGCGTAGTTAATTTACGGTAGCCAGGCGCAGTGACGAAGTAATGCACGTGTGAAGGGCGGTTACCATGACGACCAAGTTTGTCTAATACAAACTGAGTTGTACCTTCTGGTGGGCAGCCATAACCTACAGGCATTGTGGTTAATGCTGTATATTGACCTTGTGCATCCGTGAAGATCGTACGACGTAAGTTGAAGTCAGATTGAGACTTATCAAAGAACGAGTAGTTACCTAAGCTGTTTGCATGCCAAACTTCAACTTTAGCGCCTTCAATGATGTTACCTTCAGTATCTTTAACGATACCTTCAATAATCAAAGTTGGGATTTTGCCTTCTTCAGAACCATCATCCATACGTGCAAAACCAACTGATTCTGGTGCACCAGCGACATACAATGGACCTTCAATTGTACGTGGAGTACCACCTGTAATACCTGCTTGAGCATCTTTCTCATCTGCACGTAAATCAAGGAAATGCTCAAGACCTAAACCAGCAGCCAAAAGACCTAATTCGTTTGCTTGACCAGCATCAGTAAAGTACTCAAGACCTTTCCAAACTTCAGATTGGCTTAAATCTAAATCTTCAATCGCTTGGAATAAGTCAGATACTAAACGTACAACGATTTGCTGAACACGTTCATCAACAGGACCTGTTGCAGTATCAACGTTCATTTTTTTGACTAAAGCATTAATTTGTTCGCGGTTCATACTATTTCTCCTTAAGTATGCTTGCTGTGTGGTGGCTGACTTCTAATGTGTTTGAGCTCGCTGCCACAATCCTTGTTTAAAATGACGCTAAAAAACCTCTGGATGTATTGAAGTCATGGCCTGAATCAATCAAGCCAAGACACTTAAAACTTAACGATCATCTTCACGGATAGAAGATGGGTGGCGATTTAACGCCATTACTTCGATATTCATATATGGGTAAAGCGGAAGACCTTGTAAAATTGAATGAAGCTCTTCATTGCTTTCCACATCAAAAATACTGATGTTTGAATACTGACCTGTGATTCGCCAGATATGACGCCACTTGCCTTGTTGCTGTAACTCTTGCGAATACGCCTTTTCAACAGCTTTAATCTCATTCGCTTTTTCAACTGGCATATCCAGTGGGATGTTCACATCCATTCGTACATGAAACAGCATGTCTCACTCCTGATGTATCACGTCGCTTATTTGCGGCGAAGGTT
>NZ_JBWYIV010000040.1:0-1247 GCF_056779895.1 Acinetobacter sp. ANC_7553
TGTAGAGGTCAACAAATATTGGACATAGTTTTAAGTTTTTGTTCAGCCTCACAAGGGCTGATGCCATCATTAAATTGATGTGGTCGTATCTGATTGTAATATTTCATCAGATACAGACCGATATCTAGCTTTGCTTCTTCAATTGAGTGATATCCGAGTTTAGGAATCCATTCAGTCTTAAGGCTCCTGAAGATTCGTTCTGTTGGAGCATTATCCCAACAGTTACCTTTTCGGCTCATACTTTGTCGCATGTCATAATGCTCTAACCTCTGTCGAACGAGATGACTTTTATATTGGCTACCTGAGAAGCATTGCTTCGCAAGAGAATGAAAGATGACACCAACAGGCTTTCCTCTACGATGCCATGCTTCATCTAAAGCCTTAATCACTAAATGCTGATCTGCTTTTGCTGATATAGACCAACCAATGATTCGACGTGCATATAAATCAAGAACGATAGCAAGGTAAGCCCATGTTTTACCTGTCCAAATATATGTAATATCGCTGCTCCAAGCATGGTTAGGTTGAGCAGGTTTAAATTGCCTATTTAATGTATTTGGGGCAACAGGAATATCATCAACATTGCTTTGATACTTGTGCCTCTTACGCTGTTTGGAAACAAGCCCCAATTCACGCATCAACTTACGTACCAAATAGCGCCCAACACTAATACCTTGATTCAGTAGCATTGATCGAATTCCACGACTGCCGAGAGAGCAACGACTCTGTCTAAAAAGACTCTTGATCATCACTTTAAGCTTGATGCGATCTGGATTCGAACTTTTACTTTTTGAACAGTAATGGTAGTAACTTGAACGAAGTACACCAAAGACGTGACATAGTAATTTAACAGAGCTTAGCTTTCTTAATTGATCGATCAACACATATGTTTGAATTCGTCTGACATTAAGAGAGCTGTAGCCTTTTTTAGAATAATCTTCTCCTGTTCGAGTTGATGAATACGAGCTTTAAGTTGCTGTATTTCTCTTTGCTCGGGAGTTAAAGCAGTGGCTGTTGGAGCTTGACCTGTACGTTCCAGTTGAAGTTGATCGACCCAACGTTTTAATGCTGTTTGTCCAACATCTAAAGCACGACAGGCTTGAGAAATTGAATAGCCTTGATCAAGCACAAGGCTAGCTGCCTCTAATTTGAATTCTGGAGTGAATGTTCGTCTTGTTTTCATTGAGCACCTCTTTGGTGAATACATTATCACCTAATTTAGTGTCCAACTTTATTAAACCACTACA
>NZ_JBWYIV010000041.1:0-1196 GCF_056779895.1 Acinetobacter sp. ANC_7553
ATCTCATGGCTAAGGCTAAGTTTGAACGTAATAAGCCACACGTTAACGTGGGCACAATCGGTCACGTTGACCATGGTAAAACAACTTTAACTGCTGCTATCGCAACTGTATGTGCGAAGAAATTCGGTGGTGAAGCTAAAGACTACGCTGCTATCGACTCTGCACCAGAAGAAAAAGCACGTGGTATTACAATTAATACATCACACGTAGAATACGATTCTCCAACTCGTCACTACGCTCACGTAGACTGCCCGGGCCACGCCGATTATGTTAAAAACATGATCACTGGTGCTGCTCAGATGGACGGTGCGATCCTTGTTTGTTCAGCGACAGATGGTCCAATGCCACAAACTCGTGAACACATCCTTCTTTCTCGTCAGGTAGGTGTACCTTACATCATCGTATTCTTAAACAAATGCGATATCGTAGACGACGAAGAGTTAATCGAATTAGTTGAAATGGAAGTTCGTGAACTTCTTTCTACTTATGACTTCCCAGGTGATGACACTCCAGTAATCCGTGGTTCAGCACTTGCTGCACTTAACGGTGAATCAGGTCAATATGGCGAAGATGCTGTAGTTGCTCTTGTTGAAGCGCTTGACTCTTACATCCCAGAGCCAGTGCGTGCTGTAGACCAAGCATTTTTGATGCCAATCGAAGACGTATTCTCTATTTCTGGTCGTGGTACAGTAGTAACTGGCCGTGTAGAAACTGGTATCGTTAAAGTAGGCGAAGAAGTTGAAATCGTAGGTATCAAAGACACAGTTAAAACTACAGTAAC
The DNA here is from genome assembly GCF_056779895.1 of Acinetobacter sp. ANC_7553. NCBI lineage: Bacteria > Pseudomonadati > Pseudomonadota > Gammaproteobacteria > Moraxellales > Moraxellaceae > Acinetobacter > Acinetobacter sp. ANC_7553. Next base: position 782 of record NZ_JBWYIV010000041.1, read on the forward strand.
TGGTGTTGAGATGTTCCGTAAACTTCTAGACGAAGGTCGTGCGGGCGAGAACTGTGGTGTACTTTTACGTGGTACTAAGCGTGAAGACGTACAACGTGGTCAAGTACTTTCTAAACCAGGTTCAATCAAGCCACACACTAAATTCGATGCGGAAGTATACGTGCTTTCTAAAGAAGAAGGTGGTCGTCACACTCCATTCCTTAACGGTTACCGTCCACAGTTCTACTTCCGTACAACTGACGTAACTGGCGCGATTCAATTAAAAGAAGGCGTTGAAATGGTTATGCCTGGTGACAACGTAGAAATGTCAGTAGAATTAATCCACCCAATCGCAATGGACCCAGGTCTACGTTTTGCGATCCGTGAAGGTGGTCGTACAGTTGGTGCTGGTGTTGTTGCGAAAGTAACTGCATAA
>NZ_JBWYIV010000042.1:0-973 GCF_056779895.1 Acinetobacter sp. ANC_7553
TGGTTGTGCGGTAGATTTTGTGTGCAGGCTTCTTCATTTGAAAATTATATGGCTGAAGAAGCCCTTAAGAATAGCTTTGTGCAACAAAGCCATTAGAAAATAAAGGAAAAGAGTACATGGAGAATTTTAAAATTGCTTAATATATTAAATTTTAAATAAATTAGAATTCATATAAATTGTTTATACTATTTATATTTTAACTCTACATTAAGTCAAATTTGATATCATGTATTTTATTGAAAATTACTTAAATGAACTTTATTCCTCATTCAATAAATTATTTAATCCGCACATTGTAAAATGATTGAAAAAAGTTAAAGTTATAATGTCCTCACAATCCCGTTTCCTCTGTATCGGTGGCTTCCTAAACGGAACTCAAGTCAAAGACCAAGGCGACAGCTTTGTTTGTATGACCAATGGAAAGAATGAAACTTATACGAAGAAGGTTATTTTCCATCAAGAGGCATGGGATCATGACTACTATGTGTTTGAAAACATCACCGACCAACAAGCAAAAGAGTGGGTGTTTCAAAAATATGGAGAAACCGTCATCTACCGAAAAAGAAAGCCCATGAAAAAGCCCCGTAATTAAAAAATTACGGGGCTAGTCGTACCACTCACGTGATACTCATATAAGGCTCATCTCATACTGCCTGCATTAAAACACATTCACACAGACTCGTCATGCTGAATCGAATATAAATTCAAATCGACTACTGCGAAAATCTTACAAGCACGTAACCATAAATAAAACAGACAGCAACAATCTAGAAAGGTGAAATTAATAGAATAAGCATAAATGAACACAGCATGAATATAATGAAAAGCATACTCACATTAAGTTTAATCCGTCTAACGCTCATTGCATGTTCAAGCGTGGAGTGTAGAGGTCAACAAATATTGGACATAGTTTTAAGTTTTTGTTCAGCCTCACAAGGGCTGATGCCATCATTAAATTGATGTGGTCGTATCT
>NZ_JBWYIV010000043.1:0-820 GCF_056779895.1 Acinetobacter sp. ANC_7553
GGCACTGTTGCAAATAGAGATTTGAGTCGATGAAGTTCCCTTTAAAAAGTGCTTAGAGACCGAAAACCCTGTTGATTAGACACACTTCACCCTGAGGCTGACCATAATAAAATGACGATGCTTGTCCTTTACGTAGTGCACGCATGACTTCAATACCTTTAATTGTGGCATAAGCCGTCTTCATAGATTTGAATCCTAATGTGGCTCTGATGATTCGCTTTAACTTACCATGATCACATTCAATGACATTATTTTTATACTTAATTTGCCTGTGCTCAATATCTACTGGACATTTTCCTTCTCGCTTTAATCGTGATAAAGCATGGCCATAGGTCGCTGCTTTATCTGTATTGATGACCCGTGGAATTTGCCATTTTTTCACCGTATTGAAGATCTTTCCTAGAAAACTATAGGCTGATTTACTGTTCCGTCTAGCGGAAAGGTAAAAGTCAATCGTATGACCCCGTTGATCAACTGCACGATACAGGTAAGTCCATCGCCCCTTCACTTTGATATAAGTCTCATCCATATGCCATGAATGTAAATCTGTAGGATTACGCCAATACCAGCGTAACCGTTTTTCCATTTCTGGAGCATAACGCTGAACCCAACGATAAATTGTACTGTGATCCACATTTATGCCTCGTTCAGCGAGCATTTCTTGAAGTTCACGATAGCTGATGCCATATTTACAATACCAACGAACAGCCCAAAGAATGATTTCACCTTGAAAGTGCCGACCGTGGAAGGGATTCATCTGCTGTATCTCGAAATAAATAAGATATTTAGCTTATCATGTCAGCCTATTTGCAACAGTGCC
>NZ_JBWYIV010000044.1:0-753 GCF_056779895.1 Acinetobacter sp. ANC_7553
ATTCACAACTGAATAGCCAAGTCTTCCTCCAACGCATCGATGGCAGCCATGTCCTTAACGAAGGCGTGCAAGCAGAACTCATCTGTCTCTCCACCAATGCCTTAATTCCACTCAAACAATTCATCGGCACACAAGTGGCCGTCGATCAAGTCACCGATCAAGGCACCCTGTTTAGAACTACCGGCATCATCACCGAAGCCTCACAAGGACAAAGCGATGGGGCACTGACCCTCTACAAACTCACGCTCAACGATGCAACAAACCTGTGGCACAAACGCCGCAACAGCCGCGTATTTATGAACAAATCCGTGGTCGAAGTGGTGGAAATTCTCTTTGAAGAATGGCAAAACAAAAGCCCACTCTTTGCCTCGAGCCTCAGCCTAGACCACAGTGGATTGCAACAACAATACGACATCCGACCCTTCATCATGCAAAGCAACGAAAGCGACTACGACTTTCTGACTCGCTTACTACGCAGTGAAGGCATTAACTGGCTCATTGATGAAGCGCAACCGATTGTACCGAGCAACAACAGCCCGATCGAAGCACAAAAGCTCCGCCTGATTGACGACAACAGCCAATACCAAGCGCTTAACCGACGCAACATCCGCTACCACCGTAGTGATGCGACAGAACAATTTGATAGCATCACCAGTTTTATCGGACAACGCAGCCTACAACCCACCGCAGTCCACCTACAACGCTGGCAAGCCACAGCCCTCGAACAAGAAGAAGGCGCAGGCTCAGTCCAAA
>NZ_JBWYIV010000045.1:0-654 GCF_056779895.1 Acinetobacter sp. ANC_7553
TAATGACCATCTCCAGCTCTGACAAAAGCATTCCCCATTTGAGAATCTCTAAATTGAGTTGCTGGAATTAAACCACCATGATCAGTAGGAGCATTATGAATAGCAAAACCTTTAGCCATGTTTAGCTTCCTGTTCAGAAACTAAAAAACCTTGTGGAGCTTTATCACCTTTAAAAATATTGATCGCTACAGCTTTATTGGGACTATCAATAATCTCATCGCCATTTTCTAAACGGCTACCGACTAAGGCAACTGATAAGCCATCAATCAGGCATGCTGTCCCTGCACCTGAAATAATTTTAGACGTTGTCCCATCGGCATAAATAACTTCGTCACCAACGCAAGCAATTGCTAAACCGCCAATTCTATGTTCTTTAGCGCTAGCTTTAACCAATCCATCATTTTTAGTTTTAGCGCCATTTACAGCAAGGTAATAAATGGTTTTCGGTCGATGTTGAAAATAAAGTTGTTCAGCTTTAATGGTTTGTTCAATCTCTTCTTGAGACATTTGTTCTAGTTGTTCAATCGGTAATTCATGTAGAAAAATTGGACTCATCATTTGTGATTTCACATACATTTTTTTATTTAGATATTGAGCATATCAAACTTTTTAGATTCTATGAAAATCTAGGAAAAAATCCTTTCATCTTCCCCC
>NZ_JBWYIV010000046.1:0-600 GCF_056779895.1 Acinetobacter sp. ANC_7553
GGCTTTGTTGCACAAAGCTATTCTTAAGGGCTTCTTCAGCCATATAATTTTCAAATGAAGAAGCCTGCACACAAAATCTACCGCACAACCAATTGGCCCGCATATAACCGAGCACTCATAAGTCGCGGAAATATTGCCATTTGGTTTGATCCTGCTACGCAATGGTATGCGCCATCAAAAGGCAAACAAGGGCGAAATCAAACCTACTCCGACGCAGCCATCCAATGCTGCTTAATGATTAAATCTTTATTCCGTCTGTCTTTACGTATGGTCACTGGCTTTGTGCAAAGTCTGATTAAACTTTGCGGATTAAATTGGACAGCGCCAGATTACACCACGCTTTGTAGAAGACAAAAGCATATTGATATTGCAATCAGCTACCAAAAAAGTAGCGAGGGGCTGCATCTACTTGTAGACTCTACAGGCATGAAGTTTCTAGGTGAGGGCGAATGGAAACGCAAGAAACATGGAGCTGAATATCGTCGCCAATGGCGTAAACTTCATATTGGTATAGATGCCAAAACCCTACAAATACGCGCTATTCAGCTCACAACCAATAATGTCAGTGATTCACAGGTGCTTGGTGATTTACTTAATCAG
>NZ_JBWYIV010000047.1:0-553 GCF_056779895.1 Acinetobacter sp. ANC_7553
GCAATCTGGTTGATCTGCCCATCTGCACTGAGGTGGATGTCTTCGTTACTTTCTACGGCAATTGAACTTGGTGAAGCCAAGAGCATGATCGCTTGTTTAAAAGCCGCGGCTTTGCTTTGGTCTTCGCTCTCTAAGTTCTTGAGGTAGCCCTGTAGGTTTTCGAGTAAGTTCAGTGGATCAGTTTGTTGATTTTGTGCCACTTCACTCAAAGCTTTGGCGTTGTTTAAGCTACTTTCGAGTTGTTGTTTGGCTTCGCTTGCATCTAAATGGTTTGCTTTGGCTTGTTCTTGTTTGTAGGTGGAGATGAGTATGCCTTCGCCTGCTCGTACTGCACCCCATTGGTCTGTTCTAAGTTCGAAGCCTTCGCCGCGTCCTTCGCTTTCTGCTGTTGCTTTGGGATGACTGAGATTCCCTAGGTTGAGTTGGCTCGCCCCGTGGGTGTTTTGCAGTTGGGTGGAGATTTGTCCTGTGGTGTCATCAAAGCGGAGTTGTCCATAGCCTTCGCCTTGGACTTCTTTACTTTTAATCCCTGCGAGTTTTTTGGTGTCCGGCA
>NZ_JBWYIV010000048.1:0-519 GCF_056779895.1 Acinetobacter sp. ANC_7553
GCCATGTCCTTAACGAAGGCGTGCAAGCAGAACTCATCTGTCTCTCGACCAATGCCTTAATTCCACTCAAACAATTCATCGGCACACAAGTCGCCGTCGATCAAGTCACTGATCAAGGCACCCTGTTTAGAACCACCGGCATCATCACCGAAGCCTCACAAGGACAAAGCGATGGAGCACTGACCCTCTACAAACTCACGCTTAACGATGCAACTTCACTTTGGCACAAACGCCGCAACAGCCGCGTATTTATGAACAAATCCGTGGTCGAAGTGGTCGAAATCCTCTTTGAAGAATGGCAAAACAAAAGCCCACTTTTTGCCTCGAGCCTCAGCCTAGACCACAGTGGATTGCAACAACAATACGACATCCGCCCCTTCATCATGCAAAGCAACGAAAGCGACTACGACTTTCTGACTCGCTTACTACGCAGTGAAGGCATTAACTGGCTCATTGATGAAGCCCAACCGATTGTACCGAGCAACAACAGCCCGATCGAAGCACAAAAGCTCCGCCTGA
>NZ_JBWYIV010000049.1:0-498 GCF_056779895.1 Acinetobacter sp. ANC_7553
GCTGATCAGCAGTATCGTGATCGTGTCCTCTTGCAAGAGGGATGGGAAATGGGGGATAGCTCAGCCAATTGGAGTACCTATGCTTACCCATCTTTACTCGATTTCAGAATAGATTTAATTAGAATTATAGAACAGACGAAACAGGAAAAATACGACCGGACAGCTGCATATAATACAGCACGCATGTTAGGCGAGTTTCAACCCAACTGGATGTCAGAAGAAGAAGAAACAGATTTTAAAACGCGCTTTGATGAATTATACAGATTATGTAGTTATTACGATTCGTGTGTTAAATCACCAAGATCATGGAGTTTATATAGTTTATTTGAAGTAATTAAAGAACTAGGAGTTTTTGAACATAAAGTACCTAAATTTAAGCTTCGCACAGACATACGAGTAAATAGTGGAGAACCTATAGCAAAGACAGGGGTATATATTCCTGTGGGTGATCGATATGGCGTACCACAATTTGCTTGGACTTATCGTGATGAAAATAGT
>NZ_JBWYIV010000050.1:0-477 GCF_056779895.1 Acinetobacter sp. ANC_7553
GGCTTTGTTGCATAAAGATTTTAAAGATAGAGCTTTCCTAAGTTGTTTAAATTTAAGTGACAACTTGGGTGTGAGGTCGGCCGAGCTCCGTAAACTTATTTAAGATGGCCACACGTGCATGAATCTCGTTGACTTGGCTATCAAAATTCCGAGCACTGAGCTTATCGCCTAATAATTTGATGCAGTGCATCTTGGTTTCTACCAGACTTCGCTGATGGTAGCCCGACCATTTTTTCCATAGTGTCCTGCCTAAACGTTTAACAGTGCGAAGTAATTCATTTCGCTCTAGCGAATGAACTTTTGTATCTTTCCAAGGCTTCGCATTTTTTCTGGGTGGAATAATCGCATGGGCATTTCGATCTGTGATCAACTGGCGACACCGCTTTGTGTCATAAGCTCCATCGGTATAAACAGAGTCAATCTGCTCATCTTGTGGAATCTGATTAAGTAAATCACCAAGCACCTGTGAATCACTGA
>NZ_JBWYIV010000051.1:0-454 GCF_056779895.1 Acinetobacter sp. ANC_7553
GTTTTGGCGTCCATTGGCTGCGTTGTAGCAGTTGTTGGACCTGTTGGTCTAAGTCTTTGGGTAGGTTGTTTTGGTTGTAGTAGCGTTTGCCAACAATGAGGAATTCTTGGTCAGCTCCGCTGTGTTGTTCAATTTCTGGATGGCCATCGAGCCTGAACCAGTAGCCGACTTGGCTGTCTCTGACGCTGGCTTTGGCGATGAATTGTTTGCTTTGTCCGGCGTAGTAGTCGCTGAGGTGTTGGTTGAGTTTTTCGACTTGGCCGTTACCTGAGGCAGTGGCTTGGTCTTCGCCTTTGAGATCTTGGATCCATGCAGGGCTGATGTGCCATGCTTGTTCGAGGCCTAGGCTGGCATTGTCTTGGGGGTCACTGTGTTGGTGTTTGCTTTGGACTGAGCCTGCGCCTTCTTCTTGTTCGAGGGCTGTGGCTTGCCAGCGTTGTAGGTGGACTGCGGT
>NZ_JBWYIV010000052.1:0-417 GCF_056779895.1 Acinetobacter sp. ANC_7553
TGGCTTGGCGTTCTTGATCCTTGTGGGTTGCTTGGTTGGTGTTTGTCTTGTGTTTTGGCGTCCATTGGCTGCGTTGTAGCAGTTGTTGGACTTGTTGGTCTAAGTCTTTGGGTAGGTTGTTTTGGTTGTAGTAGCGTTTGCCAACAATGAGGAATTCTTGATCAGCTCCGCTGTGTTGTGCAATTTCTGGATGGCCATCGAGTTTGAACCAGTAGCCGACCTGGCTGTCTCTGACGCTGGCTTTGGCGATGAATTGTTTGCTTTGTCCAGCGTAGTAGTCGCTAAGGTGTTGGTTGAGTTTTTCGACTTGGCTGTTGCCTGAGGCAGTGGCTTGGTCTTCGCCTTTGAGGTCTTGGATCCATGCAGGGCTGATGTGCCATGCTTGTTCGAGGCCTAGGCTGGCATTGTCTTGGTGGT
>NZ_JBWYIV010000053.1:0-414 GCF_056779895.1 Acinetobacter sp. ANC_7553
GGCAGAGCAAGCACTAGCAGATGCCGAATCAGATGGTTTAATCACGCCAACAGAACTTGCTGAGCTGACTCAAGCACGTGATGATGCGCTTACTGCTAAAGAAGATGCACAAGCGAAAGTTGATGCACTTCCAGAAGGAGCAGACAAAGACGCATTGGATGCACGCTTAGATGATCTAGTCAACATCACCTTACCAACAGTAAATGATGAAAACGAAGATGGTGTGGATGATGCAGTTGCAGCACTTGAAGAAGCAACAGAGGCAGTAGAGGCGGCTGAAGCAGCATATGCTGAGGCAGAGCAAGCATTAGCAGATGCAGAAGCAGATGGTTTAATCACGCCAACAGAACTTGCTGAGCTGACTCAAGCACGTGATGATGCGCTTACTGCTAAAGAAGATGCACAAGCGAAAGT
>NZ_JBWYIV010000054.1:0-408 GCF_056779895.1 Acinetobacter sp. ANC_7553
ACGCACTGCCCCCTTTGATCTGTTCTGAGTTCAAAGATTTCATCATAAGGGGTAGCATGACAAAGCCTTCAATTAAATAAAAGCCTAGAATGACTTTCTATTCTTCACCGTCATATACCCAATATTCTTCGCCCCAATTTTTACTAGATTTATTCATTATGGTTCCTTTGGTGAAATACAATCGTTTTGCTTTATCATTAGATAAAATCCAATAACCTATTCTTGGGCATAATTCTCCCCCTATAACTTTTAAATCAGGTGTAGCAAAAGTATCTACATCCTCAACCCCAATATCTTCAAACTCACCATCTACTAATTCAACAAAGTACCAACTACAATCAGCCTTAGAAAAAACATTATTTGCAATCAACTCTGAGGCCAATGTTAATTGAGTATCATGACGTAGTT
>NZ_JBWYIV010000055.1:0-386 GCF_056779895.1 Acinetobacter sp. ANC_7553
CAGTACCTTATAAGCAAATCATCATTGCCACTGGTGAAGGCGCGAAAGCATCACTGTCAGCGTTTGATTACATCATTCGTTCTGGACAGTAGTTCAATCGTATTCTTTAAATAAGAAGTTCTTAGTTTTGTAGTTTACAGAGGTTGAAGATGCTAACACTTCAGCCTCTTTTTTTGTAATCATTCACTTGCTTTATATTATTTGTTAAATCAAATCTATATTTTATTTGTAATTTTATTTCACAATAAATGGGTGTTTTGTGTAACAGGACCTGTTTATCGTGTCTGTTTTTTGTTTAAATATTAAGAAATTCTTTAGCCTTATTAAATTATAAAAGACAGATAATAACCATGCTTGCCAACATCTTTTCGGCATTGGAACAGCTC
>NZ_JBWYIV010000056.1:0-372 GCF_056779895.1 Acinetobacter sp. ANC_7553
GCCGGCACCCCCATCAAATTGGTGGTCTTCTGCTCGGGTAAATAGGAAGCGTACTTTGATGCGTCCCCATTCATCGACATGGATTTCTTCTAAAATTAACTGATCCATCAATTCCAGTAAACGTTAACCTTCCTCAATGGGATGAGCCTGCTCAGCGCTACTGCCCTGCTGGTGTATACGAAATCATGGAAAATGATGATGGTTCTAAGCGTTTCCAAATTAATGCTGCGAACTGTGTTCACTGTAAGACTTGTGATATTAAAGATCCGTCACAAAATATTACTTGGGTTGTACCTGAGGGTGCGGGTGGTCCGAACTATCCGAATATGTAATCTCGTTTGAGATCAAAAAACCCGCGAAAGCGGGTTTTTT
>NZ_JBWYIV010000057.1:0-346 GCF_056779895.1 Acinetobacter sp. ANC_7553
TTCAAACATATTCAATTTGACATTGAATTAGTGAAAGACGTTGAAGGTGCGCCTTCTACTGAAGTTGAACGCCGCCGCGCATCAGCTTAAAAATAATAAAGGGATGGATTTCGCATCCATCCCTTTATCTTATTCAACTAAAGAATTTAGACCAATCCAAATCTAATCATTTTGATTTGTTTAAATTTTTGCAAGACCGAAAAGGATATAGATAGCTTTATCTATAAAACGCTATGATTGATAAATCTCAAAAGACTTTAACCGAAGCCCTCTCCCAAATTAAAGACGGTTCAACCATTATGATTGGTGGGTTTGGTACTGCAGGTCAGCCTGCTGAACTCATCGA
>NZ_JBWYIV010000058.1:0-345 GCF_056779895.1 Acinetobacter sp. ANC_7553
TGGTTAAGGCTTCTAAAGTGGTTGATGCACGTGGATGTTCATCTTTTGCCACCACAACCGCATCACCTTTACGCTGTGGAATAGTCACAGGTACGATTTCTTGATCAAAGAAACCACGTGCTTGAGCTGCTGCCGTACGTAGTTGGCTGGTTAAAGCAAATTGGTCTTGATCAGCGCGGCTAATATTGAACTGTTCAGCCACGTTTTCAGCCGTTTGCGGCATGGTTTCAACACCATACATTTCTTTAAGCTTTGGGTTGATAAAACGCCAGCCCATGGTGGTGTCTTCAATCTTTTGACTACGACCAAATGCACTCTCAGATTTACCCATCACAAATGGAGCAC
>NZ_JBWYIV010000059.1:0-328 GCF_056779895.1 Acinetobacter sp. ANC_7553
CTTGACTGTCAAATCGGGTTGGGCTGCGTTGGGCTTCATGTAGGCGGCCCACCACAAAGGGACGGTCGATGTTGCCGTCAAAGAAGTCGATAACCACGATTTCATTGATTCGAGGAAGGAAGCGTGCGCCATAGCCTTCGCCCGCCCATGGGGTCAGTACATCGACCCAAGCTGAATCGGTGTCGTTGTTGTTACTGCCGGCACCGCCATCAAATTGGTGGTCTTCTGCTCGGGTAAATAGGAAGCGTACTTTGATGCGTCCCCATTCATCGACATGGATTTCTTCTCCTGCAGGTCCCACCACTTTGGCGCGTTGCGGATGGGTGCT
>NZ_JBWYIV010000060.1:0-321 GCF_056779895.1 Acinetobacter sp. ANC_7553
CTGTTGGGGTGATGAGGCCATTGGCATTTGCATCGATCAGCGCTTGTTCTGCCGCTGCATATGCTGCTTCTGCTGCCTCTACTGCTGCTTCAGCCGCTGCTAGAGCTTCACCAATATCATCAACAACACCATCTTCATCTTCGTCATTTACTGTTGGTAAAGTGATATCAACCAGATCATTTAAACGACCTTGTAGCGCATCTTTTTCTGCTTGTACTGCCTCAGGTAATGCTGTCACTTTTGTTTGTGCTTCTGTTTTCGCAGCAAGTGCATCATCACGTGCTTGAGTCAGTGCAGTAAGTTCTGTTGGGGTGATGAGGC
>NZ_JBWYIV010000061.1:0-297 GCF_056779895.1 Acinetobacter sp. ANC_7553
CCGCTTTAATTTCAATTCGATCTTCCGTCGAAATAATCTGTACACCCTTTCTTGCAATCAGATCAGCACCATCCCCTTGGGCTTGAATCTCAATCTTGCCTTTGCCTGCATACAGTCGTGCCCCTTCTTGCGCGGCAAATAAGCTGATCTTTTTGCTGGCATGTCCGATGATGCTGTCTTGGGTGCTGGTGTTGATGCTTCCTTGCGCAATCTGGTTGATCTGCCCATCTGCACTGAGGTGGATGTCTTCGTTACTTTCTACGGCAATTGAACTTGGTGAAGCCAAGAGCATGATCG
>NZ_JBWYIV010000062.1:0-296 GCF_056779895.1 Acinetobacter sp. ANC_7553
TCGATGACGGGTGCCAAACTCATTGATGCCACTCAGGCTTAAGACTGGTTTTAGGATCTTACACTATGAAAAACGCATACATCATTGATGCCATCCGTACGCCTTTTGGTCGTTATGCCGGTGGTTTAGCCCCTGTCCGTGCGGATGACTTAGGTGCAGTGCCATTAAAAGCGTTAATGGAACGTAATCCTTCTGTGGATTGGAATGTCGTCGATGACGTTTTATTTGGTTGTGCCAACCAAGCCGGTGAAGATAATCGTAACGTCGGTCGTATGTCGGCGCTTTTAGCAGGTATT
>NZ_JBWYIV010000063.1:0-287 GCF_056779895.1 Acinetobacter sp. ANC_7553
AGAAGAAATCCATGTCGATGAATGGGGACGCATCAAAGTACGCTTCCTATTTACCCGAGCAGAAGACCACCAATTTGATGGGGGTGCCGGCAGTAACAACAACGACACCGATTCAGCTTGGGTCGATGTACTGACCCCATGGGCAGGCGAAGGCTATGGCGCACGCTTCCTTCCTCGAATCAATGAAATCGTGGTCATCGACTTCTTTGACGGCAACATCGACCGTCCCTTTGTGGTGGGCCGCCTACATGAAGCCCAACGCAGCCCAACCCGATTTGACAGTCAAG
>NZ_JBWYIV010000064.1:0-261 GCF_056779895.1 Acinetobacter sp. ANC_7553
TATTTCTCCAATCTCAAATTACTGTGCAGGTTGAACTTGTACAACGTGTTGTACAAAGATCCCTGGGGTGATGATGTGTTCAGGATCTAAGGCACCGAGTTCCACGACTTCTGATACTTGTGCGATGGTGATATCTGCTGCCATGGCCATAATTGGACCAAAGTTACGTGCAGATTTACGGTATACCAAGTTCCCCCAGCGATCGCCCTTATGCGCTTTAATTAACGCAAAGTCAGCTTTGATTGGATTTTCTAAAACGTA
>NZ_JBWYIV010000065.1:0-256 GCF_056779895.1 Acinetobacter sp. ANC_7553
CAGTATTACCCACCGCATCTTTCGCTTCAGCTTTAACTGTATATTCACCTTCTGGTAATTCTTCAGTCGGTGTGAACGTCCAGTTACCTTCTGGATCTACAGTCGCATCACCTGTTGCTACAGGGTTGCCATCTTTGTCTAAGATTTCAACTTTTACTGTTGCACCTGGCTCAGTCTTACCTGAGATTGTTGGTGTAGTATCGTTTGTTGGCTTAAGCTCATCGATGGTTAATTCAGGTGCTACTGTGTCAACCTC
>NZ_JBWYIV010000066.1:0-250 GCF_056779895.1 Acinetobacter sp. ANC_7553
GTCCAACAACTGCTACAACGCAGCCAATGGACGCCAAAACACAAGACAAACACCAACCAAGCAACCCACAAGGATCAAGAACGCCAAGCCAGCGAACTCATCCTACAACGACGCAACATCAAAACCGTACCCGAATACAACCCCTTACAACATCGACCCAGCACCCATCCGCAACGCGCCAAAGTGGTGGGACCTGCAGGAGAAGAAATCCATGTCGATGAATGGGGACGCATCAAAGTACGCTTCCTAT
>NZ_JBWYIV010000067.1:0-223 GCF_056779895.1 Acinetobacter sp. ANC_7553
TTTAATATTTTCAATTGCAAATTTTCTAAGTTCTTCAGAGGGAGTCCATGCTGTGTATTCATTAAACTTAGAAAATAAGTCCTTTCCTAAAACATTGAGTGTCTTGCATTCCTCTAACTGCCCACGTGTAGGACTATTTTCATCACGATAAGTCCAAGCAAATTGTGGTACGCCATATCGATCACCCACAGGAATATATACCCCTGTCTTTGCTATAGGTTCT
>NZ_JBWYIV010000068.1:0-222 GCF_056779895.1 Acinetobacter sp. ANC_7553
CAAAGCGCAATGCTGCTTCTGTGTTTGCTGTAAAAGTTGCTCAGTCTGGTGGCCTACTCGAAGGTCGTGATGTAGCAACCATTGCAAACCTTGCTGGTGTAGATCTGTATGGTGGCACGATGCTTGAAGGCTCTGTTGGCACCATCGCTTCTGCACATTTGTTCTCGACCTTTGAGAATTTGGCATATGGCACTGAATTGTTTGGTCCATTGCTGTTAACTG
>NZ_JBWYIV010000069.1:0-216 GCF_056779895.1 Acinetobacter sp. ANC_7553
ACTCAGGGTCACGGTCTTCTTCCGCAGGGGGTGGACCAAAGGCCAATAAACCATTTTCAGAATGTAAAAAGACATCTTTGTCAGCAGGTAAATAGCTCGAGATCTTGGTCGGTAAACCAATACCGAGGTTGACATAAGCACCATCAGGAATATCTTGTGCAACACGTTCAGCAATTTGATCACGGGTTAATTTTTGATAACTCATTTTATTTCTCC
>NZ_JBWYIV010000070.1:0-213 GCF_056779895.1 Acinetobacter sp. ANC_7553
CAATCTTTTGACTACGACCAAATGCACTCTCAGATTTACCCATCACAAATGGAGCACGTGACATAGATTCAACACCACCTGCCACAATCACATCAGCTTCACCAGCTTTAATGGCACGCGCAGCCATTGCTACGGTATCGAGTGATGAACCACATAAACGGTTGACTGTGGTTGCAGGTACTGTATAAGGAATACCTGCTAAAAGCGCCGACA
>NZ_JBWYIV010000071.1:0-212 GCF_056779895.1 Acinetobacter sp. ANC_7553
GACGATGTATCTGAGGGTCTGTAGCTCAGTTGGTTAGAGCACACGCTTGATAAGCGTGGGGTCACAAGTTCAAGTCTTGTCAGACCCACCACTACTGACGAAGCAATTCATACAGAAGAAAGATACATTGATCTAAATGATAAGCTGGGGACTTAGCTTAGTTGGTAGAGCGCCTGCTTTGCACGCAGGAGGTCAGGAGTTCGACTCTCCTA
>NZ_JBWYIV010000072.1:0-210 GCF_056779895.1 Acinetobacter sp. ANC_7553
ATGAAGCCCAACCGATTGTACCGAGCAACAACAGCCCGATCGAAGCACAAAAGCTCCGCCTGATTGACGACAACAGCCAATACCAAGCCCTCAACCGACGCAACATCCGCTACCATCGTAGTGATGCGACAGAACAATTTGATAGCATCACCAGTTTTATTGGACAACGCAGCCTACAACCCACCGCAGTCCACCTACAACGCTGGCAAG